>DASYUS010000286.1:0-1548 GCA_036000945.1 Allostellaceae bacterium | reverse complement strand
CCTGCCCGATGACGGCATCGCCTATCGCGAGCGCGTGCGGGAAGGCTCGCTGAAGGGCAAGCGGATCGCGCTGTCGCCGTCGCTCGGTTACCACGAGCCCGAGCCGGCGGTGCGTGCGGCCGTCGAGCGTGCGGCGGCGATGTTCGCCGAATTGGGGGCGATCGTCGAGCCGGCCGACCCGTTTGCCGAGCCGCCTATGCCGATCATGGAGACGCTGGCGCTCGCCGGGTTCTGGGCCCTGCTGCGCTCGATGACGCCGGCGCAGGTGGCGGTCATGGACCCGGGCCTCATTGCGATGTGTCGGCGCGGCGAGGCGGTGGCAACGGAGCAATATGTCGACGCGATCGGCAAGCGGGTCGCGCTCGGCGCGGCGTTGCGCCAGTTCTTCGATCGCTATGATCTGATCCTGTCGCCGACGATGCCGATCACCGCCGCCTATGCCGATCCGCGCGACGACGACCTGCCCAGCACCAGCAATGCCTGGAGCTGGATCCCCTACACCTACGCCTTCAACCTGACCAAGAACCCGTCGGCCTCGATCCCCTGCGGGTTCGCCGGCGGGTTGCCGATCGGGCTGATGGTGACGGGGCCGCTGTTCGCCGATCTGGCCGTGCTGCAGGCCTGCCGCGCCTACGAGGAAGCGGCGGGCGCCACCTGGCCAAGCCCGGCGCTGACCGCCGCGCTCGGCAAGGCCGCGCGCCCTGCCGGCGCGATGGTCAAGGGGAAGATCCGGCCCGTTCGGGAATGACGCGGGCCGCCGCTCGCATTGTCACAATCCGGCGTTATGATGCCGGGATCGAACCAGCCTCAGCGGAGAACAGAGATGGAGCTCTATACGGCCGGCACCGGCAACGGGCAGCGCGCCGCGATCGCGGTCAACGAATGCAATGTTCCCTGCACGATCCATGTCCTCAACCTCGGGCAGGGCGACCAGAAGAAGCCGGACTATCTGAAACTCAACCCGACCGGCCGCATCCCGACACTGATCGACCCCGACGGCCCGGGCGGGAAGCCGTTCACCGTCACCCAATCCTGGGCGATCCTGATCTATCTCTGCGAGAAAACCGGCCGATTCCTGCCGAGCGACCCGATCACGCGGGTGCGAATGATCCAGTGGATCGCCGAGGGGGCGGCCGATTACGCGTCGGTCAACCAGACGATCTTCTTCCTCGGCGCGCGCATGCCGGAAAAGGTGCCGGAGTCGGCGGTCAAGTTCTATGAAGACCGTTTCGTCAATCTATGGCGCTTCGCCGACGACCAGCTCGCTCAGACGAGCTACCTCGCGGGCAATGAGCTGACTGCCGCCGATCTCGCGGTCTACCCGATCTATGCCGGGCGCAAGGCGTTGCCCGACAACGCCGGCCTCAACCACCTGAAGGCCTGGGGCGAGCGGATCGGGGCGCGCCCCGGCGTGCAGAAGGGCATGAAGCTCGAACGCTGACCCAGCGCGGCGGAGATGCCCCTCACTCTGTCCCTCTCCCCGCGTGTGGGGAGGGGGAACCCCATTGCACGGCCGCGACGCACTCTCCCTCTCCCCGCACGCGGGGA
>DASYUS010000285.1:0-12061 GCA_036000945.1 Allostellaceae bacterium | reverse complement strand
TTGGTGTTGATCCCGCGGACGGTCATCTCCTGCTCTTCCATCGCGGTGGCGATCGCCCCGACCAGGCGGTCGCTCTGCTGCACGCCCTCGGCGATCTGGTGCATGTTGTCGCTGACTTCGCGCGCCATCGCGACGCCGCGGCCGGCGGCCTCGGTGGCGTGCTGCACGAGGCTGGCGATCTCCTGGGCGAGGCTCCCCGAATTCTCGGCGAGCTTGCGCACCTCCTCGGCGACCACGGCAAAGCCCTTGCCGTGCTCGCCAGCGCGCGCCGCCTCGATTGCGGCGTTGAGCGAGAGCATGTTGGTCTGCCCGGCGATGCGCGAGATCGCCCCGGCAATCTGGCTGATCTGGCTGCTGTTTTCGGAGATCGCGTTGACCACGTCGACCATCGTGTCCATCCGGCGGATGCCGTCGGCGACGAGGTTGGCCGCCTCTTTCGCCTGTTCGCTCGCCATCTGCGTCGAGCGCGCGACCTCGGTGATCGCCTCGGTGCTCTGCCCGAGCGCAGCGCCCGATTGGCGCAGCGCGGTGAGCTGAACGTTGGAGCCGTCGGAGACCTGGCTGACCGCGGCGCTGGCTTGGGTTGCGGCGATCGCGACGCGGCGGATGTTTTCGGTGACGCGCTCGGTCAGCCGCGAGATCGGACGGGTAATGTTGGTGACGACGATGAAGATCGCCAGCAGCGCGAGCAGGATCCCGAGCCCGGCGAGGGTGATCATCGTGATCAGCTTTCCCTCGTAGAAATCCTGGGTCCGCGCGGTCAACTCCGAGATATGCGCGGCGTCGGTCGCCGTGAGCGTTTCCATCACGCGGCTCAGCGCCGCCTGGTTGGCGCGGTACTGGTCGCTGTCGTCAGACGCGCGCGCCTGCGCCGGCGAAGCCTGGCGCGCCAGCTGCACCAGTTCGGTGCGCGATTTGACGAATTCGGCAATGGCCGCCGCGCCGTGGTCCTTTGCCGCGCGGTCCTGCGCCTCGCTGATCTCGATCCAATCCGCGGTCTTTTGCTTGATGAGGGCGAGGTTCCTTTCGATTGGCGCGGCGAATTTCTCGGCCTCGGCGGGGTCTCGCGTCCGGCCGAGGTTGCGCGAATCCATCTGCACCGTGAGGATCAGCCCGTTGACCTGTTCGCCGAGGATCGCCGCCTTCGACAGGTGTCGCATCTGGCGAAGCTGCTGGTTGTAGGTCTGCATCGCGGTGATGCCGACGTAGCTGATCAACTCGGCGACCACCGCCAGCAGAATCACGACAAAATAAATTTTCTGGCCGAGCTTGAGGTTTCTCACCGGCGATGCCTCCCCTGAAGGCCTGCTTCTAATCCTTACGCCTCAGCGCCGCGGCAAGACCACCGGTCGGCCAAGATAAAGACGAGGCCGATTTACCGCGGCGCCGACGGTTTGCATCAATAGCATTTTCCGCCGAGAGGTTGCACGGCGCACAGCAAATGGCGATGAGCGACCGGCGCGGCGCGGTCAGGCGGCTTTTGCGGCCGGGAGGGTGAGCGGGTAGCGCATGCCGAGGCGGGCGGTGTGCACGAAGAGCCGGAACGGCCCCGCCAGATGGGTGAAGAGATGCGCCGGCAGCGCGAGGTCGCCGTCGGTCCAGCAAAAGCCCGGCTCGGCGGCATGACAGCCGCCCTCCGCGAAGAGCGCCGCGTCATGATCAAACGCGGTCGTCACGCCGGGCGCGGCAAGGACGATCTGGCGGATCGCGACGCCGAGCCGGCGGTGCTCGTGCCGGCTGACGCCGAGCAGCGACGGCACCGCGCTGCGCGACGCGAGCAGCAGGGGACTGGACGGCGGTGCGGCAAGCGTGAAGGTGTAGAGGCAGTCGGCGACCGATGCCGGGTCGAGCCGCACGCCGTCGATGACGAGGTGAAGGTCGGGGTCGTCGGTGGTGTCGGCGATGCCCCGCTCGCCGACCCGCGCGCTGAGCGCGGCCCAGACCCGGCCGACGATCTCCCCGCTGTGCAGCACCGGCGCGAAGGTCGGCCGCGCGGCGCCCGGCGTTGAGCCGGGCCGGGTGTTGTGGAACAAGGCGCGGTTGGTGTCGTCGTAATAGCTTTCCGCCGGCGCGCCCTCGGCAAACACCACGTCGTGGTCTTCCAGTTCGATATGGTAGTACTCGACGACCCGCGCCTCGTCGTCCCACAGGATCGAGCGGTGGTTGACCAGATGCTCGACCGGGATCAAGACGCCGTCGAAATGGAGTGCGTGGCCGTGCGTCAGATAGAGGTCGCGCCGCGGAACCTCGTCGGCCAGCGCGCCGCGGCGCACGATGATCGGCCGCGCCAGCGGGTTCTTTACGGTGACGAGGTCGCGACCGAAGCCGATCCAGCGGATCGGCTTCAACTCGCCCGACAGCGTCACCACCCGGTCCCCGACCGCCAGCGCCTCGACCGGAATTTCCCCGCGCTCGGTCTGAATCCGCGTGCCGCGGCAGAAGCAGACGATCAATTCGGTGCCGCCGCTGCCATTGTTCGAGACGGAGACCGGGGTGCCGTCCGCCAGCCCGTCGACGTTGAGCACCGCAAGCGTGCTGCCGCCGTTAGCGACGGTCAACTGACCGCCCGAAACCGTGGCGGTCGTCCCCGACGAGAACACGATGCCGGCCAGGTCGATGTGGTCACCCACTCCGAGGCCCGAGATCGTGTTGGTCGGCATCGTCGGGCCGTCGATTTTGAGCTCTTCGGAACCGCCGGTAGCGAAGTCGATCTGGGCGGTTCCGGCGGCGCTGGGTATGCCCAACTCCACCGTGCCGCCGCTGATCACGATCGTCCCGGAGAAGCCGGGGCCGTTGCTCAGCACCAGCGTGCCGCTGCCCTGCTCGACCACCTGGCCAAAGCCGCTCAAGGTGCCGGCAAAGGTCTCGGTCCCCGAAAGCGTGTAAACGATGATCCCGTTGTCGGCGATCGTGCCCGAGAGGTGCCCGCCGTCGGACACCGTGACCGAGCCACCGAGATCGACCGTCGTATCGCTCGCCACGCCTCCCGAGAACACGTGTTGCAGTCCGCCGCTTTCGACGGTGGCGCTGCGCGCCGTGCCGCCTGAGTGGACGGTCTGCAGGCCGGTGCCGGTGATGATCGTGCCGTTGGCGACGCCACTCGCGGACACGACTTCCTGCCCGCCGTCGCTGACTGTGGTGCCGCTGGCCAGGCCGCCAGAAAGTATGGTTTCCATGCCCCCGCTGCTGACAACGGTACCGACGCCTATGCCAGACAGATCGACGCGGCCGCCGCTGCTGACAACCGTGCCGAAGCCCGCGCCAGCCAGGTCGAGTTCGCCGCCGCGGATCACGCTGCTGCTCGCCACGCCGCCAATGAAAACGTCCTGGAGGCCGCCGCTGCTGACCACGCTGCCGCTGGCCAGGCCGCCAGAAAGTATGGTTTCCTCGCCGCCGCTGCTGACAACGGTACCGAAGCCTGTGCCAAATAGATCGAGGGCGCCGCCGCTGACAACCGTGCCGCTGGCAACGCCGCCAGAGGACACCCGCTGGACACCATGCACGATGCTATCGCTGGCAACACCGCCGGATGATACGGTCTGTTGGCCGCCGAAGCTCACCACGGAACCGCTGGCGATGCCGCCCGATTCCACGCTCTCGAGTCCGGAGCCCATGATCGTGGTGCCGCTCGCGACGCCGCCGTGGAACACGTACTGCTGGCCAGAAGCACTGACGATGGTTTCATGGGCGATGCCGAGAACCCACTCCAGACCGCCTGCGACCAGCGTCGTCACAAAGCTCTGGCCACCGGCGGAGACCACTTCCAGGCTTATGAAGTTGCCTTCCTGCGCTCCGCTGACCGTCGTAAGAAAGCTGGTGCCGCCGGAGAGGACAATCTCCTCGCCGTGAAGGAGCAGGGTAGAGTTCGTCGTCCCGTCGACATACTCGACGCCGCCGGAATTTACCGTGACGTTGTTGGCCACTCCGCCGGCAAAGACGTTCTGGACTCCCGACAAATTGACGGTGGCGCCGCTGTCGGTGCCCGAGACGAATTCGACCCCGCCGCTGTTGACGACGGCGTCAACCGCCGTGCCGCCGGACAGCACGGTCAACGTATCGCCGCTGTTTACCGTGACCCCCGTCGAGGTCGCGCCCGACGAAACGATGGTATCGGTCAACTCAGCGCCTCCCCTGCCGTTTTGAGCGGGCGCCGCACGCGTCCGCGCCGGTTATCGACAATCTGCCGGAAGCCTCCTCGACCCGCAATAGTATGAGAGGATACGGCCCATAGTATGAGGGCCAGCGCCGGCGGTAGGGGCGCGGACACCACGCGAAAGTCGCGGTGGTCGACGCGGTGGCGCGGGTCCGGTCAGGCGGCCAGCGCAGCCGAGGCGCCGAGCGGATAGCACATTCCCAGGGCCGCGGTGTGGACAAGCAGCCGGAACGGCCCGGCGAGATGGGTGAAGAGCGGCGCCGCCAGGGCAAGACGGCCGTCGGTCCAGCAGAACCCCGCTTCGGCCGGATGACAGCCGCCGTCGGCGAAGAGCGGCGCGTCGTGCGTGAATGCTGTCATCAGGCCGGGCGCGGAGAGGACGATCTGGCGGATCGCCACGCCGAGCCGGCGGTGCTCGTGCCGGCTGACGCCGAGCAGCGACGGCACCGCGCTGCGCGAGGCGAGCAGCAGCGGGCCAGACGGCGGCGCGGCGAAAGCAAAGGTGTAGAGCCCGTCTGCTACTGACGCCGGGTCGAGCCGCAGGCCGGCGACGACGAGGTGGAGATCGGGGTCGTCGGTGGTGCCGGCGGGGCCCCGCGCGCCGGCCCGCGCGTTGAGCGCGGCCCACACCCGGCCGACGATCTCCCCCTTGTGTAGCACCGGGGCGAAGGTCGGCCGCGCGGCGCCGGGCTGCGAGCCGGGGCGGGTGTTGTGGAACAAGGCGCGGTTGCCGGCGTCGTAATAGCTTTCGGCCGGCGCGCCGTCAGCCCACACTACGTCGTGGTCGGCGAGCTCGATATGGTAGTACTCGACGACCCGCGCCTCGTCGTCCCGCAGGATCGAGCGGTGGTTGACCAGATGCTCGACCGGGATCAAGACGCCGTCGAAATGGAGCGCGTGGCCGTGCGTCAGATAGAGGTCGCGCCGCGGCACCTCGTCGGCGAGGGCGCCGCGGCGCACGATGATCGGCCGTGCCAGCGGGTTCTTTGCGGTGACGAGGTCGCGGCCAAACCCGATCCAGCAGATCGGCTTCATTGCCCCCGAGAAGGTCTTCACCCGGTCGCCGACCGCCAGCGCCTCGACCGGCACCTCGCCCGCCTCGGTCAGGATCTGCGTACCGCGGCAGAAGCAGGGAGTAACCTCGGTGCCGCCGCTGCCGTCGGCGGTGATCTGCCAGGCGATGCCGGAGTATTCGCCCGCGGTGTCGAGCTGCAACGACACCGTCTGGCTGGCGTCGCTGACGATGAGGCGCTCGCTGACCGGGTCGAGCGACACGGTGGCGGTGGTCGGGTCAATGCTCGTCAGGTCGAGGATGTCGTTGGTCGCGGTGAAGCCGGAAATCGTCGCGGAGAACAGCTCGGGATGGTCGATCACCGCGGTGCCGCCCGGCGGCTGGAAGATCAGCGTCTGATTGCCGACCGCACCGTCGAAGTCGATCGTCCCGCCCTGCTGCAAATCAATGAGGCCGGCGCTGGCGACGCTCGGCACCACCCCCAGGGTCAGCGCATTGCCGGAGCCGATATTGATCTGCCCTTCATTCACTAGCGTGTCGAAACGAAGCGCCCCCAGCCCGCTGAAGGTGGCGCTCGGATCGATCTCGAGCGCGCTGAAATTGACGACGCTGCCGAGGCTGACATAAGCGGTCGAATAGACCCCGCCGGCCACCCCGGCGATCCCGGCCGCTCCAGCAGGCGCGATCTCCAGCACGCTCGTCCCGCCGCCGCCGTCGACATACCCGGTGAAAGCCGCACCCGGCGCGACGATCAGCCGGTCACTGCCGCCGGCGAGTGCGGTCGCTGTACCTGCGGTCCCGGTGACCGATCCGTAAACCGTGATCGTCTGGCCGATAGTGGCATTCGGCACCACCTTGATGCCTGTCGCTCCGCTTACCGTGCCCGCCACGGTCACCGAGCCGCCACTCGCCGCGCTGGTCCCGAGCGATACCAAGATGCCATAGACAGATCCCAGCACAACGCCGTGATTGATGAACGTGCCGGATCCAGTCAGAGCCCCAGCGTTGTAGGAACCCGGAACAAACGGTGAAACAATTGTGCCGTAGTTAATGAGAAAATAGTCCGTGTAGATGGCGCCGATAACCACGCCGGAATTGTTCACCGAGCCGGCACGAATCAAAGAATCGATCGTCCCACTGTTGTTAACTACGTTAGCACTAACCCCGGAGGGGAACTGACCCGACTCAACTATGCCAAGATTGGTCAATGTGCCGGGCCCAAGGCCGATTGCGCTCCGAATGCCGCGGATTGTGCCGTAATTAATCACTGTTGCAGCCCACGCTGCGACGCCGGTGTTGCCGTAGATCAGGGCCGATGTCGCGCTTGGGCCGCCGTTAATAACGGTCCCGCCGCCATACAGATCGATCCCGTCGCCCACCAGAGGATAGCCATGCCTTATTTGGGCGCCGCCGCCCGCCCACCCACCAGCGATCGTCCCCGTGTTAGTGATGGTTCCGTTGCCCGACAGATCGATCCCGGCGCCTCCGGATCCCCCAAGGCCAACGTAAAAGTAAGTGCCGGGAACCCAGCCGAAGCCGTTCCCGCCGGCGCCACCGATGATTGTGCCGGCGTTGCTGATATTGCCGCTCGACAGATTGATGCCGGCGCCACCCGATCCACCGTCACCGTACTTGTAGCCGCCACCGCCGCCGCGGCCGCCGGTGATCTCGCCGGAATTGCTGATCTCCACGCCGCCCGATACGTGGATCCCCGTGCCGCCCGATCCACCGCGACCGCCGATGTAGCCCTGAGCGGCGGCGCCACCACCGCCGCCATATCCGCCGGTGATCTCGCCCGAATTGCTGATTTCCGCGCCGCCCAGCAGGTTGATCCCAATGCCGCCGAACCCGCCGTTTTGGCCGGAGCCGGACGAGGAGCCGGCACCGGCGCCGCCGGCGCCACCCGCGACGGTGCCGGCATTGGCAATGCTCCCAGCAGCCAACAGGCCGATCGCACCGCCACCCGTTCCGCCGGTGTTACCGACCCCGCCGGCAATCAAGGCCGTCGTGGCGCCACCGCTGCCGTTGGCGATCGTCCCACCGCCGGCGAAGGCGATGCCGATGCCGCCGGCCCCTGTCGGTTTGACAGTCCCGTAATTAACGACAGTCCAGATCTCGGAATTGTCGCCGTAGATCGCGATGCCGTCGGCTGGCTCGATCGCGCCAGTCGAGGTGATGGTCAGCGGCGAGGCGTAATAGCCCGACGCGCCGAGCGTGATCCCGCTGGTGATCGTTGTGCTGATTATCGACATCCAGTCCCCCTGTCCGCAGTCAACCGGTATCCGCCGACACTCAGCGCGCCGACTATGCCGGGACGCGGCTCTGTTTGCGGACATCGTGCGGTCGAGAAGAAGGCCGGTCAAGACATGCGCGACCGGCGTGCGGCCGCTGCGGATTTTAAGTGCGACCCATCACCCCAAACCCCGGGATCTTGCGGATCACCTGTTTCACCTGCTCGGCGGTGATGAGGCGGGTGCATTCGAACTGGCGGGGGGTGTTGGCGTGGCGCGGGCACCAGAGGAAATCGTGGTGGTCGAAGCGATGGCGCGGGTCGTTCCAGCAGCTGTTGCAGGCGTGGTAGTTGATGATCCGGTAGGGCGTCGAAAATTCGTTGGTCGGGTGGGTGAAGCCGCTGATCATCACCACCGGCGTGCCGACCGACCAGGCGAGCCAGGCGAGCCCGCTTGAGAGGCCGATGAAGAAATCGGCGTGGCGCAACCAGCGCGCGCGTTCCTGCAACGGACGGTCGCCGGTCTCGTCCTCGACGCCGTGCGGGATGTGGTTCCAGACGATGCCGGTGCCGTGCACCGGCTTCTGGTCGATGCAGACGACGCGGTAGCCCGCCTCCTTCAAAAACCGGACGATGTCGAGCCAACCGGTCGGGTTGTTCCAGCACTTGCTCTGCGTCGTCGATTGGACGGCGATGCAGACGTAAGGCTCGGCCAACGGCCTGGTGTCGTCGGTGAGCGCGATCTTCGGCGGCACCTCGGTCGGGTCGACGCCGAGGATGTAGCCGGCGGTGCGGTGCAGCCCGACATGGCGGAAGTCGCTCGGCTGAAAGATGCCGTCCTTGTCGTCGAAGAAGAGGCCGATGCTGTACGTGGCGTAGTAACGCTCGGGATCGAGGCCTTCATGCGTCACAAACTCGATCTGCGGATAGTTCGGCTGGAACAGCGGGATGAGGCGCTCGGCGATCGCGCAGGTCAGGTGACAATTGTGCCGTTCGTGAAACTTCACCGCATAGGGAACCCAGCCGAGCGAGTCGCCGAGCGTGCCGACCGGGAATTGGATCAACACCTTCTGTTCTGCGGCCTGGTACTCGTGGCTGAAGAGGCTCTGCCCCTGCTGCCAGACGTCGATACGGAAGCGGACGTAATAGCGTTTGGTGCTGGCGACCCGCCCGGCCTTCAGCTCGGTCTCGTAGAGAATGTTGCCGGTGTCGAGGTCGGAAATCCGCACCCGCCAGGGGTGGTCGCTTTCCGGCAGCATCACCCGACAGCCTTCGTTGAAATCGAAGCGCAGCCCCTTCGGCCCTTGCTGGGTCGGCACCGGAGCCGGCGGCGGATAGGCCGGCTTGGGCGGCGGCATCTCGCCGGAGGCGGGCGCCGAAGCGGCGGTCGAGATGACCGGCGTCGCCGAGGTGAGCGGCTCGCCGAGCCGCTGAACCGTTTCTGCGGTGCCCTCCACGCCGGCGACCCCCAATAGCGGAAATAACAGCGGCGAAGATTCTAACTCGCTGTCAGACCGTACTCAATCGGCGTCGCCGCCCAGCCGGGTCTGGCCCGGTCGCCGGCTTGACAGCGCAGGAGGCGATCCCCATAGTCCGCCGCGCCCGAAACCGGGCGCCCAGGCCGATTTCATGAGACAAACGGGGCCGTAGCTCAGCTGGGAGAGCGTCGCGTTCGCAATGCGAAGGTCAGGGGTTCGATCCCCCTCGGCTCCACCAAATTCGAAGCGGTCACCGGCACAGCCGCTATGCAAGATTGCAGGCGGAAGACCCAGTTCCGAGAGGTTCAGGCCGCGCCGAGGTGGCGCCACCAGCGACGCGTAGCGGCAAGGGCGAAGAGGCCGAGAGCGCCGGTCGCCGCGGTTGCCCACGGCGCGCCGATCGCATCGGCGAGCACCCCCAGAAAGAGAAAACCGATCGGACCGGTGCCGATGCACACGGACAAGACGCCATACATCCGGCTGCGCATCTCGGGCGGGGCGGCGAGATAGATCAGCGTCGCCTGCATCACGCTGAAGGCGGCGTTCGACACACCGGTCAACAGCAGCGCCGTGCCGGCGAACGGCACGGACGGCACCAGCGCGAAGACGATCAGCAGCGCCATGTAGGAGACGACGCCGTAGAGGTAGATCCGCGCGTAATGCGCCGGCCGGGCGAAGAACGCGATCGCGATCGAGCCGCAGAACGCGCCGACGCCGTCCATGCTCGCCAGAATGCCGATGCCGCTGGCGCCGAGATGCAGGCTGTCCTGTCCGATCACCGGGATCATCGAGGTAAACGGCCAGCCGAACACGTTGTAGATGACCGTGATCGTCAGGATGCCGATCAGCTTCTCGTCGCGGCGCACCAGCAAGAGGCCCTCGACGAGGCGCGCCAACACGGTGCCAACGGCTTCCGGCATCGCGGCATTGCGATGGCGCACGCCGAGGGCCGCGACGAGCGCCGCCGCATAGCAGAGGACGCTGACGGTGAGCGCGCCGGAGATGCCGACCCCGGCGAACAAGAGGCCGCCGACGGTCGGGCCGAGCATCCGGCTCGCGTTGTTGGCGCCGACATCGATCGACATCGCCGCCCCCATCTGCTCGTGCCCGACGACCTCGCCGATCATCACCCGTCGCACCGGGTTGTCGGCCGCCCAGGCGACGCCGTTGAGGAAGCTGGCGACGGCGAGATGCCAGACCTCGAGACGGCCGGCATAGGCGAGCGCGGCGAGGCACAGCGACGTCAACAGCATCGCCGCGACGACGCCGACCAGCGCATGCCGCCGCTCGATGCGCTCGGCCGCGGCGCCGATCACCGCCCCGAAGAGGGCCATCGGCAGCATCCGCAAGAGCGTCATCAGCGCCACCGTGAACGCCGATCCGGTGTGCTGGTAGACGAAGACGCCGACGACGATCATCTCGAGCCAGCGCACCGCAAACACGATGGCGCCGACGCTCCACAGCCGGCGATAATCGGGGAGGGCCAGCAGCCCCCAGCGCGACACGGCGGGCGGCATCGTGGCCGCGCGGCCACGCACGGCAAACAGCGATCCAACGAGGCGCATGGTTCGGGAGGTCCGGAGGGCCGGCGCAAATCTTGTTGCGGGAAGGCAGGCCGGCGTACCTTACAGGGCGGCCGGCCGATACGGGTCGGTCTTTTCGGGATCGGGGCCTGCTGAATTCGTCGCAGGCGGCGACCCGCATTCGAACGGATGGCGGAAGCGATGGATCTAGGGCTGAAGGGCAAGAAGGCGATCGTCACCGGCGGCACCCGCGGGATTGGCCGGGCCATTGCGACGCTGCTCGCGGCGGAGGGCTGTGACGTGGCGATCTGCGCGCGCAACCAGGGACCGATCGACGAGACGGTGGCGACGCTGGCGCGCGCCGGCGTCAGGGCGACCGGCGGCGCGGTCGATGTCGCCGATCTCGTGGCGCTGCGCGGCTGGATCGCCGAGGCGGCCGACGCATTGGGCGGGCTCGACATCTTCGTCGCCAATGTCAGCGCCCTCGCCCAGGGCATGGACGAGGCTTCGTGGCGCCGCGGCTTTGAGATCGACGTGATGGGCACGGTGTTCGGGGTCGAGGCGGCGCTGCCGATCCTCGAACGCTCCGCTGCCGGCTCGATCGTTGTCGTCGGCAGCACGGCGATGGCCGAGGTCTATGGCCCGGCACGCTCTTACGCCGCGGTGAAGGCGGCGATCGTCCCCTACGTCAAGGCGCTCGCCCGGAACCTCGCGGTGAAGAACATCCGCGCCAACGTCGTCTCGCCCGGCAACGTCTATTTCAAGGGCGGGATGTGGAACATCGTCGAGGAACGCAACCCGGAGATGTTTGCCTCGATGCTGGCGCGCAATCCGACCGGCCGCATGGGCACCCCCGAGGAAGTCGCCAACGCCGTCGTCTTCCTCGCCAGCCCGCGCGCCAGCTTTATCACCGGCACCAACCTGATCATCGACGGCGCCCTGACCCAGCGGGTGCAGTTCTGACCGGGCCTGACGCTCAGTAATAAAGAAACGTGTTGCGGAAGTATTGGGCGCAGACCTGGCGCAGGTTGACCACGACTTTGGCCGGCCCGGCGCCGTTTCTCAGCGACACCGTTACCGCAATCCCTTTCAGCTGCTCGCCGTGGTCCCGGGTGAACCGGCTCACCTGCGGTGCGGCCGAGACGCGGTGAACAGCGTCCTTCGGGGTCGAAGAAACGATTGCGGCCTCGACCTTGCCGAGGCTGCCGGTGGCGACGAAGCTGCGCATCTCGTCGCTTCTCTCGTCGACCAGATCGCTCGCATCGAGCGTGATCCGCGCACTGCGCGCGGGACCGGTCGGGTCGTATTCGTCGCACGGTGCGGCAGACGCCGCCGCCGGCAGGCCCAGCAGAAGGAGGCCGACCCCGCATGCTGTCCGTGCCGCTCGCCGCCAGCGCCGCATCGAATTGCCCCCATCGGTCATGCCGGGCTTCACCCAGCCGTCTATGGACGCCGCGCTCGATGCCCGGGTCAAGTCCGGGGATAACGAATAAAGAGGATCGGCGATTTTGGCCGGAAATCGGCTCCAGCCATTCAGGGCCGGACGCAATCGAAAATCGCGCGATCGAGACCGGGATCGACCAGGCGCGGCACGCGCTCGAACTGCGCGCAATGCTTGCGGGCGAGCGGCCATGCGCTCGCGATGTCGCCGCTGTAGCCGATTTC
>DASYUS010000284.1:0-1786 GCA_036000945.1 Allostellaceae bacterium | reverse complement strand
CCGGCTGGCCCCGCCCCGATGATCAAAACCTTGCTGTGGTGCTGCTCCGCCATCGCGTGCTTTCTCGACTCCCCGGTCCAATCGATTGGACAACCTAATATAGCATTTTTTTGCGCTGCGGCGACGGCAGCGCGGTCGCGCCCCATCGGATCCCGTTAGAACCCGAACATATGATCGAGGCTGAATGCGCCATCGTGGCCCAACAGCCCGTGATAGCCGAACAATCGGCAGGTCGGGTCGCGGATGATGGCATAGGCGCCGGCGCCCGCCCGCGCCCGGGTCGCCGCGTCGAACAGCGCGTGATAGCGCAAGAGCCGCGAGCCGGAACACGGAATCGCCAGCGCGGTGCGGGCGATTTCGGCCCCCGCGCGCTCATGGAGAATGATCTCGGTCGCGCTGGCCGGATGCCACGGGGTCGAGGCCGGGTAGATCAGGTGGCACAGCGTGTCGTAATTCGCTTCGCCGAGGCGCAGGAACAGCCGGGTCGACAGGCCCGGCGGCCGGCCGACATAGGATTGCGGCTCGTCGCGGTAGGTGAGGATCGTGTTGAAGACGTGTGCGCCGAAGCTGGTGTCGGCGGCGTGGCCGCTCCGACGGTGGCGATAGCGGAACAGCGCGTGCAGCCAGCCGTCGCCGCTGCCGCCCTCGGTGAAATCGTAGACCAGCTCGACATGCCCGTAGGCCGGCCCGAGCTCGTTGGCGACAGCATCGAGCGATAGCAGGGCGGCATGGTCGCGCGGTAGGCGGCCGAGCGACAGCCGCCCGATCTGACGGCCCTCAGCGTCGTACACCAGCGCGGCGATCGGCAACTCGCGTTGCGACACCGCCATCGGCGTCGGCAGAACGAGGCTTTCCCATTCCTCGCGCGGTAGGATCGGCGCCGGCAGCAAGTACCCCTTGCCCAGCATCTCGGCGAGTTCGGGAAGGTGCGGATCGGGCTGCAGATCGCCGCGCTCGACATTGACGTGGGCGATGCGGCGCTGGTTGCCGGCGATGATTTCGTAGCGCGGGCGCACGACATGCTTGCCGGCGCGCACCTCGATCTGCCGCGGCCAAGCGAGCGCCGGCAGCAAATCGGCGACATCGACGGCTCGGCTGGCAAAGGGGCCGATCGCCTCGGGAAGCGCGACGACCCTCTCCTCGCCCATCGGGTTGAGGCCGATCGCGCCGGCCGGGATCGGCGTCGGATGGCTGTTCTGGATCCACAAGATCACCCGCTCCCCCGGGGCCGGCGCCGGTAGGCCGGCATACCGCTCGGCCGGCCAGGCATTGGCGTCGTGGGTGCAGGACAGCGCCCCGTCGACCGCGCCACCCTGTTCGCCATACGTGTCGAGTGCGTATTTGATGACATCGTGGCCGGCTGCCCCGACGACATGAAGGAACAGCTGGCCGGCGAAGTCGCCGAGACCGAATTGCCCGCGCACATGCCGGCTGTCGATGACGATCCCAGCGCTGCTGCCGCCAACGCTTTGCGACCACTCGGCGATCACCGCGCCGTCGCCGTCGAACAGCGTCAGCCAACAAGTCGCCGCGGGCGACCCGTAGCCAGACCAGTAGTTGGCGGTGACGAGCCGCGTGTGCAGCGCAGCGGTATCGCGAAACAGCGCGAAATTGGTCGCGAAATTGAGCGGGTCGAGATAGGTCCGGCGATTGGTCAGACGCGTCTCCGGGATGCGCATCGCATCGAGGCTGACGACATGCGCGCCTTCCGGCAGAAAGGGAGCGAGCTGGGCGATCAGCTGGTCGGCGTCGAAGGCGGCAACAAGCACCGACCTCGCGCCCGAGC
>DASYUS010000283.1:0-4695 GCA_036000945.1 Allostellaceae bacterium | reverse complement strand
GCCGGCTTGGCGCCAAGCCGATGCCGTCGGCGCAGGCCCTGGCAGGGCTGCCGGCGATCGTCGACAGCGGCATCGCGGCAGCGGCCTTCGCCGAGACCAGCTGGAATGAGGCGCGGCGCTTCCTGCCCATCCTCGCCTCGCCGCTGTTCGCCGAGATCCGCGCCGATGCCGGCGCCTCGCCGGGCGACGATTCGCTGGTTGAGCGGCTCGCCGGGCTCGATGCCGCCGAGGCTCTGGCGCTGCTCAAGACCGCCGTCGCCGAGGAGGCCGCCAGCATCCTGCGGCTGCCCGCCGCCGGGATCGACCCGCTACGGCCGCTCTCCGAGATCGGCATGGATTCGCTGATGGCGGTCGAGCTGCGCCTGGCGCTCGAAAGCCGGCTACGCGTTCACCTGCCGCTGATGTCGCTTGCCGAGGGAACCAGCGTCGCCTCGATCGCCGCACGGCTCGCCACCGCCGTGTCGGCCCGCCCACAGGCCGCGGAATTGCTGAGCCTTGCCGAGCGTTACGAGGCGGCCGACGAGGAACGGCTGGCCGTCGTGGCAAATGCGGCGAACCGGTTCGAGCCGGCCGAGGTCAAATCGGCAGCGGCGGAGTGACCAGGTGGCGGGGAGCCGCAACCTCTTCGGACTGTCGGCGCAGGCCAAGGCGCGGCTGATCGAGAAGCTGTCGTCGGCGGCCGCGCCGCGCGTGGCGGCACCGGTGGTCGGGCCTCCCGCCGGCGGCGGTGGCGCACGGCTTGATGTCACCGAACTCGAATCGTACCGCGAAATCCGCATGATCGAGGAAGCGGCGGATTATCTCGGCATCGCCGATCCGTTCTTCCGCGTGCACGAGGGCATCGCCGGCGCCGAAACGGTGATCGGCAACCGCACCTACATCAATTTCGCCTCCTACAATTACCTCGGCCTCAACGGCGACCCGCGCATCGCCGCGGCGGCAAAGGCGGCGATCGACCGCTACGGCACCTCGGTCTCGGCGAGCCGTCCGGTGTCGGGGGAACGGCCGATCCACCGTGAGCTCGAAGCGGCGCTGGCGCGGCTGCACGGCGCCGAAGACGCCGTCGCCCTGGTCGGCGGGCATTCGACCAACGTCACCGTCATCGGCCACCTGCTGGGCCGCAGCGACGTGATCGTCCACGATGCGCTGATCCACAACAGCATCGTCCAGGGCGCCATCCTGTCGGGCGCGCGGCGCGTGCCGTTCCGCCATCTCGACGCCGAGGCGGCCGACAAGGTGCTGGCGGAGACGCGCCCGCGCCATGGCCATGCGCTTCTCGTCATCGAGGGGCATTACAGCATGGACGGCGATGTGCCCGATCTCGCTGCCTTTGTCGCGGTGGCGCGGCGCCATCGCGCCTGGCTGATGGTCGACGAGGCGCATGCGCTGGGCGTGCTCGGACCGCGCGGTTTCGGTTCGGCCGACCGCGCCGGGATCGACCCCGGGGAAGTCGACATCTGGATGGGCACGCTCAGCAAGAGCCTGGTTTCCTGCGGCGGCTATATCGCCGGCCGCAAGGATCTGATCGACTACCTGAAGTGGATGGCGCCGGGCTTTGTCTTCTCGGTCGGCATGACCCCGCCGAGCGCGGCGGCGGCGCTTGCCGCCATCGAGATCCTGGAGCGCGAGCCGGAACGGGTGCGCCGGCTGAACGAGCGCGCCGCCCTCTTTTTGCGCCTGGCGCGTGACGGCGGGCTCGATGTCGGCGGGTCGGTGGGCGCCGCGATCGTGCCGGTCATCGCCGGGAGTTCGATCGGCGCCGGCCGGCTGTCGCAGGCGCTCTTCCGCCGCGGCGTCAATGTCCAGCCGATCCTCTACCCGGCGGTCCCCGAACGCGCCGCCCGCCTGCGCTTCTTCCTGACCGCGCAGCACACCGAAGAGCAGGTGCGCGAGGCGGTCGCCATCTTGTGCGAAGAAGCCCGCGCGGTCGCCGCCGAGCCGACAAACCTCGCGGCGGTGGCGCGGCACCTCGGGCGCCTGATGCCCTCCTCCTCTTGACCCTATCGCTCAATCGCGGGCCGGGCTGGCCGCAATTTCTGCGATAAAGCGGTCGACGGTGGCAAAATGCTCGTCCCACCGCGGCGCCGCCCAGCCGGCTAGGCGCGCCAGCTGGGCCGCGCGGCGCGGCGAACCCGGCGCCGCATAATCGAGGATCGCCGAGCGCCAGCCCGACCCATCGAGCGGATCGAAAAATTCCGGGACCGAGCCGCCGGTCTCGCGCAAAGCCGGGATGTCGCTGCACAGAGCCGGGATGCCGAGCTGCAGTCCCTCGATCAGCGGGAAGCCGAAGCCCTCGGCAAAGGACGGCAGCAGCATCGCGCAAGCGCCCTTCAACAGGCGCACCATTTCGGCGTCGGGCAGCGCATTGTACTCGATGACTGTGCCGCGCAGTGCCGGGCAGCGGTCGAGCATGTCGACGACATTCTCGGTCTCCCAGCCGCGCTGCCCGACCAGCACCAATAGCGGCGCCCGCTCGCCCAGATCGGTCGCCATCCGGCGCCATAAATTGAGCAGCAGCAGGTGGTTTTTGCGCGCTTCGATCGTGCTGACATAGACGAAATAGGGCCGGTCGAACACGGAAGCGCCGTCGGCCGGAGGAACGGGGAGATCGGCGCCGAATGGCGCCACGAGAACCGGGGGAGCGCGCCTGGCATGCTCGAGATGCGGCAGCAGCGCGTCGCGCGTGACGCGCGAATTGACGATCAGCGCGTCGGCGAACCGAGCCGCGGTCTCGATCCGGCGCAGATGGTTCTCCGCCTGTCCCGGCTTGGCGTATTCGGGAAACTCGATCGGGATCAGATCGTGGATCAGGCAGATGAAACGCGCCGCGCTGCGCCCTTTCAACCGCGCAAAGAGGCCGCGCCTTTCGAGGTGATGGTGCGACACCAACAGGTAGACCGGCGCCGTCGCCTCGGCTCGCAGCCGCGACCTAAACGCCCGTTCCCGTCCGGCGAGAAGGGCGATGCGCGCCTGGCGGACGATGCGTCGGGCCCGGCGGTCCTCGCGTGCCTGCTCGGGTCCGCCGCGCCATGACGCCCCGATCGCAGCCACCAGTTGCTCGGCCGCGCGCTGCGGCAGCAAGCCCAGCCCGCCGCGCGCGGTCACCGCCGTGAAGCAGGCCGGGCCGCGCTGCGCGATCAGGTGCTCGGCATAGGCAAGTTCGACACGATCGATCCCGGTCGGTGTTCCCCGCCCGGCGCGCGACAGGAGGCGTGACAGGTCGAGCGCGATCAACGCGGCCGCTACGGCACCGTGCTCTTCACCACAAATCCGGTGATCACCGGCCCGGTCAGCGTGTTCAGCAGGGTGAAGAACTTCTGCAATTCGTTCAGATCGGCGTTGGCGACATAGATGATGTCCTTGTCCTCGACCGGAAAGCGCTGGGCGAGGAAGTAGGATCTCGCGTCCCGCAGATCGAGCCGATAGACCACCGGTGTGCTGCCGTCGGGGCCGGTGCGCAACTGCGGCCGGCCAAGAGCGTTGATAACCTTCGGCGGCTCGAACCGCAGCAGGAACACCCCGGCGGGATCCGACCGCAGATCCTGCAGCCCGCCGGCCTTGGCCAGCGCCTCGGCGAGCGTCATCTTCTCGGCGCCGAAGGAGATCTGCGCGTTGGCGCCGGTCGCCCCGAACGCGGTGAACGATTGCGGCAGCCGAACCAGCGTCAGCACGTCTCCCGGTTGCACATAGATGTTCTCGGCGGGATTGGAGACCAGCGCTTCCATCGGGATGGTCGCCGTGATCCCGCCGCGCGACAGCCGCACAAAGGTTTCATAGACCGGCGACTTGGCACCGCCGACCGCGGCGATCAGGTCGAGCAGCCGATCGCCTTTCAGCGACAGCGGCACCCGCGCGCCGGCGACGACCTCACCGGTGACCGTGGCGCTGTTGGTGAGGCTCTTGGTCACGGTGACGATGACCTGCGGCTCGATGGCCTTTTCGGCGAGGCGGCGTTCGATCGCATGCTGCACCTCGACCGGCAGACGCCCGGCGACCGGGACGCGGCCGGCAAAGGGAACGCTGATCGCGCCGTCGTGGCCCACGGCCTGTTCGGGAATCGTAACGCTGCGCGAGCCGGCCGACACCTGGTCGGTCGGCGAGGTGCTGAACAGCCCGCCGCCGCCGGCTTCCCAAATCGACACGACGAGGCTGTCGCCGATCCCGATCTTCGGTTGCGGCGGCTTGCCGTATTTCTTGAAGCGCGCATTGAAGCTTTCGCTCGGTCCGGCGAGCAGGGCGGCCACGACGTTGTCGTCGACGTCGACCAGGGCGAACCGCGTCTGGTTGCCCTGCACCTCCTGGTGAATGACGTCCCGCGCGGTAGGCCCGGCGGTCGGCAGCGACGAACATCCCGCCAGGAGGCAGGCGAGCAAACCTATGACAGCGGCCGCTTTCATCACCCCCCGACCCTGAATGCGCGAGTGTACGGACGACCCCGGCCCGATTGCCGCATCAGCCTTCGCCGGACGAGAATGCCACTCGGGCCGTCACCGACCGGTCCTGCGTCGCGTCTCGCTCGCCGTGCTGAAAATCCCCTCCGCCCGGCACGTTCGCGCGCAATACAACGCCGCCGGCCACAGCTTCTTCTACCGTGACCGTTCGCTCGCAGGTAGTCAAACCACTTGTAGTGCTGTCGCGATCAGGCGCCCGGCGTAGACCCCCATCCAGCCGGTCGGGTCAAGCCAGCCCTTTTCG
>DASYUS010000282.1:0-7911 GCA_036000945.1 Allostellaceae bacterium | reverse complement strand
CGCCGCCCAACATGGTGCCGCGCTGCGAGGAGGCCGGGATACTCGGCGCGGTGGCGGGGGTGATGGGCACACTGCAGGCGGTCGAGGTGCTGAAGGAGCTGCTCGGGCTTGGCGACAGCCTCGACGGCACGCTGCTGATCTATGATGCGCTGCGCGCCCACTTTCACCGCATCCGCATCGCCAAGGACCCGGAGTGCCCGACCTGCGGCACGGCTACCGCAAGCGCTTGACCTTGCCGTCGAAAAATAATCGCATTCTCGGCGAAAGCCGGGACCCATGCTTCAACCGGCTGTGCGGCAGATCGGTGGGCCCCGGCTTTCGCCGGGGATGCGATTGGGAATGGTGCGTCAGCGGATGGCCGGTAGGAGAACAATCGCGGTCCATTTCCTCGCCGCGCTGATTCTCGCGTTCACCGCGTGGCTCGCCCCCGCTGGCGCGGCCGACAACGATACGGGCCTCAAAGTGCCGCGTTTCGTCAGCCTGCGCGCCGACAAGGTCAATCTGCGCACCGGCCCGGGCCGGCGATATCCGATCGAATGGGTGCTGACAAAGAAGGACATGCCGGTCGAGGTCATCGCCCAGTTCGAGCATTGGCGCCGCATCCGCGACTGGGAGGGCACCGTAGGCTGGGTGCAGGAACACATGGTCGCCGGCAAGCGCCATGTCGTCGTCGGCAAAGGCGGCGACCGGCCGCTTCATCAGCAACCGGACCCCGCCTCCGCCGTCATGGCGCGAGCCGAGGCCGGGGTCATCGCGCGGCTCGCCGAGTGCCGCGGCACGTGGTGCCGGGTCGAGACAGACGCCGTCTCCGGCTGGCTGCGGCGGACCGATATCTGGGGCGTCTATCCCGATGAAAAAGTGCCTTAGAAGCGTGCCGGATCATCCTGCTTCGCGCGCGGCAATGGCCTCGGCGAGCGCCAGTGTGCGGCGCGCCTCCTCGACATGCAGCGCCTCGACGAGTCTTCCTTCGACCCGGACCGCCGCCTTGCCGGCGGCGGCGGCCTCGGCATAGGAAGCGACAATGCGGCCGGCCCGCGCAACCTCTTCGGCCGTCGGCGAAAAGGCGGCATTCGCCGGCTCGATCTGGCTGGGGTGGATCAGCGTTTTGCCGTCAAAGCCGAGGGCGCGCCCCTGGCGGCAGGCAAGAGAAAACCCTTCGGCGTCGGCAAGATCGAGATGGACGCCGTCGAGCACGGCGCGGCGATGGGCGCGCGCCGCGAGCAAGACGAGGCCGAGCGCCGTCAGCAACGGCAGCCGGTCGCGGGCCTCTCTGGCGTGGAGGTCCTTCGTCAGATCCGAGGTGCCCATGACCAGCGCCGCGATCCGCGGGCTCGCGCCGGCAATCTCGGCGGCGGCGAGGACGCCGAGCGGCGTCTCGACCATGCACCAGAGAGACAATTCGGGCGGCGCGCCGAGCGCGTCGAGCAGGTCCGAGGTCAGCCGCACCCGTTCGGCGCTTTCGACTTTGGGCAACAGAACCGCGTCGATCGGCAGCGTTGCCGCGGCAGCGAGATCGGCATGGCCCCAGGCCGTGTCGAGCGGGTTGACCCGGACGACGAGCTCGCGCGGGGCGTAGCCGCCGGCGGTCAGCGCTGCCGACAGGCTGGCGCGGGCGTTGTCCTTGACCGCGGCGGCGACGGCGTCCTCGAGGTCGAAGATCAGGCCGTCGGCCGGCAAAGCACGGGCCTTTTCCAGGGCTCGCGGGTTCGAGCCGGGCAGAAACAGCATGCTGCGGCGCGGTCGAAGCGGGGCTGGCATCGCAAACCTCCATTCGGCGGCTGTTTGCCGATATAATCCGCCAGCGGCGAATTGACAGCCCGCGACCGGAACGGCAAGGCGAGCGCGATGAACCAGTCGAGTACGGCGCCGGAAATAACCAGGCCCGGGCCGGGCGAACTCGGTATTTGCGCCTGGATCGGCTTCTGGGCCGAACTCGTTGTGCTCGGGCTCTTCGCGGTGATCGGCGCGTTTTTTGCCAGCGAGGGCCGCGCCCCGGGCGACTATGCCTGCGGCCTCCTCCTTAGCGTTGCCGCGATCGCGCTGGCCTTCCTGCGCCTCAAGAGCCGGTTCGATGGCAATGCCCCCGGCTGGAGCCGTTTTCTGTTGGTTGACGACGTGGCCAATCTGGTGGTGGCGATCGTCGTCTTCACCGTGCTGGCGCTCGCCGGCCTGTTCGTTGCCGCCCGCTTCGACCACGGTGGGCTGCATGATGGCGGGGTCGCGCTGTTCGTCGTCAGCGCGCTGGCGGTGTTCCTCAGCCTGAAGAACGTCTTCGACAATCTCGACCGCCACTCCTGAGCGGCGATCGATGCCGACGGTCCTTTCGGTACAGTCGCGCGTCGCTTACGGGCATGTCGGCAACGCCGCCTCGGTGTTTCCGCTGCAGCGGCTCGGCATCGAGGCCTGGGCGCTCGACACGGTGGCGTTCTCCAACCACACCGGCCACGGGCAGTGGCGCGGCTCGGCGATCCCGGCCGCGGCGATAGCCGATTTGTTCGCGGGGATCGCCGCGCTCGGCATCCTGCCGCAGATCGACGCGGTGCTGTCGGGCTATCTCGGCGACGCGGCGACCGGGCCTGTCCTGCTCGACATCGTCGAGCAGGTCCGGGCCGCCAACCCGGAGGCGCTCTTCTGCGTCGATCCGGTGATCGGCGATATCGACACCGGATCCTACGTCACCGAGGGCATTGCCGAATTCTTCCGCGACCGCGCGCTGGCGCTCGCCGACATCGTGACGCCGAACCAATTCGAGCTGGAATACCTCGTGGGCGGAGGGATCGCGAGCCTGGCCGACGCCGCAAGGGCCGCTGCCCTGCTGCGCGAGAGGGGGCCGAGCATCGTCCTCGTCACCAGCCTCGACGCGGCGTCCGACAGAATGACGATGCTGGCGTCCGGCCCCGACGGGGCCTGGGTGGTCGAGACCCCTCGCCTCCCGGTCGTTCTCAACGGCTGCGGCGACGTAACCGCCGCCCTCTTTCTCGCTCACCTCTTGCGCGGCGCGAGCCTTGCCGACGCGCTCAGCCTGACCGCCGCGGCAATCTTCGCCGTCATCGAAACGACCGCCCGCCTCGGCCGCTACGAACTGGCGCTCGTCGCAACGCAGGATGAGCTTGTGTCGCCGACTCGCCGGTTTGCAGCGCAACGGGTGTGACGCACTGGTCCACGACCAACGACAAAAAACGACGCTGAAATTAAGCTCGAAACGGATTGACGATGCGGAGCCGATCGTTGAGCACCATTCCGTGCTGCATGTCTTCCGACCACAGCGTGTCGCAATCGGCTTGCAGCGCCGAGGCGGCGATCATCGCATCGTAGGTGGACAGACCATAGCGCTCGGCGAGGTCAAGGCCCGTTTCGTGAACGTCAATGGTGACCGGCTGGACCGGCAGGAGACCGCGAACGGTTGACAGCAGCGCGCGCGTCTCCGCCCAGGACAGTCCCAATTTGCGACGGGAGACATTGGCGATCTCATTCAGCACCTGAACGCTGATCGTTCCGCCATCGCGGATCAGCTGTTCGGCTCGATCGGATTTTCCTGCATCGCCGGAGACGACATATAGAAGAACATTCGTGTCGAAAAACCTACCGGGCATTCGCCTCGTCCCGGTCGAACTTGAAATCGGCGGGCAACCGTCCGCGGAACGCGCGGAGACGCCGCAGCAGCTCTTCGCGCTCCGGCTTGCGCGAAATGCCGAGTTCTCGTTGGTCGGCTACGTGGATCTCGATATCGTCGCCGGGCTTCAGATCCAATGCCTTGACCACCGCAACCGGAAGGCGGACGGCCAGGCTGTTACCCCATTTTGCGACCTGCATCAGGATCTCCGCGACGATATATGTCAGGAGCCTATGTATATCTTGCTAAGCGTAAGTCAATCGCTCGCTGCATGCCGCGACAACAGCGCCGGCTCCGCCAGACCCAGCAGGTGGGCGGCATTCTCGCCGAGAATGGCGTCAGCGGATCGCGGCGGTGACGGCGGCGCCGAGATCGCGGGTGCCGGCGTTGCCGCCGAGATCCGGAGTGCGGGTGGCGCCCTCGGCGAGAACCTCGGCGATCGCCCGCTCGACCGCCTGGGCGGCGGCGGTTTCGCCGAAATGGTCGAGCATCATAGCGCCCGACCAGATCTGGCCGATCGGATTGGCGATGCCGCGCCCGGCGATGTCCGGTGCGGAGCCGTGCACCGGCTCGAACATCGAGGGAAATTCGCGCTCAGGGTTGATGTTGGCCGAAGGCGCGATGCCGATCGAGCCGACGCAGGCGGGCCCCAGATCGGACAGGATGTCGCCGAACAGGTTGGAGCCGACGACGACATCGAACCAGTCGGGATGGCGCACGAAATGCGCGGTCAGGATGTCGATGTGGTACTGGTCGGTCTTGACGTCGGGGTAGTCGCGGGCGACCGCGGCAAAGCGCTCGTCCCAATAGGGCATCGTGTGGATGATGCCGTTCGACTTTGTGGCTGAGGTGACGTGCTTTTTGCGGGTGCGCGCCAGCTCGAAGGCATAGCGCATCACCCGGTCGCAGCCGCGCCGGGTGAACACCGTCTGCTGCATCGCCATCTCGAGGTCGGTGCCCTCGTAGAGGCGGCCGCCGATTGCCGAATATTCGCCTTCGTTGTTCTCGCGCACGACATAGAAGTCGATGTCGCCCGGCGCCCGGTTCTTCAATGGCGTATCGACCCCGGCGAGGAGCCGTACCGGGCGCAAGTTGATGTATTGCTGAAAATGTCGGCGTAGCGGGATGAGGAGGCCCCACAGCGAGACGTGGTCGGGCACGCCGGGGTAGCCGACGGCGCCGAGAAACACCGCGTCGTAGGGGCGCAGCTGGTCGAGCCCGTCCTCCGGCATCATCCGGCCGGTTTTGGCGTAGGTCTCGCAGCTCCAGTCGAATTCGCGCCACTCGAAGGCGAAGTCGTAGCGCCCGGCCGCCGCCTCCATCGCGGCGACGCCTTCCGGCACCACTTCCCGCCCGATGCCGTCGCCGGCGATGACTGCGACCCGATACGTCCTTGCCATATGCACTCTCCGCCGCGAGCAAACCTCGCTGCTATTTGTTCGAGTTCCAGATGTCGGTCGCCAACAGCCACTTGCCGCCGATCTTCCGCCACACCACGACGTACTTGCCGGTGATGTCCTGCGGCGGCTGAGCCTTGGTCTTCAAGGCGAAGGTGCCGATCTCGCGCGCCGCGCTGCGGCCCAATGGCAGCACGTCCTGCGCCGTGATCGAGACGACAGTCAGCTGCTCCATCGCGCCTTTCCAGAACTTTTCGATGGCGGCGCGGCCGCGCGCCATCTCGCCCTTGTCGGGCAGGACATAGGCGTCCTCGGCGTACATCGCGGCAACCGCGGCGGCGTCGCCCTTGTTGAAAGCGGCGACAAAGGCGTCGTCGAGCTTCTGGATTGCCGCCTTGCTCTGCGCCATCGCCGGCGCTGCACACAAGACGAGGAACGCAGCGAGCAACATTCTCTTCGGCATCGTCGTCTCCCCTGGTCTTCAATCCGATCTTCCCCCGCATTGCCGCCGCGGGCAATCCGCTACTGGGCGCGCCGATAGCGGCGGCATTCGAGGCGCAGCCGGTCGCTGAAATGCGGCCGCATCTTTTCGGTCCACGGCGTGTTGGCGGCGTCTCTCCAGGCGGCGGAGCGCACCACGTTGGGTGACTCCAGGTGATAGAGGGCGCAGTAGCGCTGCGTCGCGCCGGTGCCGCGATAGCGCCGGGCACAGAGCACCCCCGGAACCGACCCCAGGGCCGGGACGTGCTCGGTGTTGTACCACTCGTTGAATTCGCTCTCGTGCTCGGGCGCCACGTTCATCCCGATCAGCAGCACCGCAGCAGCGCCGTTCGGCGCGGTCTTGTCGCCGGGGAAGAGCTGCTCGCCCTCGTAGCGCATCAGGCTCTTGCGAAAGCGGGCGGTGCGCTTGGTCCACGGCGACGAGTTGGCGCCGGCGATCGCCAGATAGGGAGGGCTCTTGAGGACACCGACCGCGTCGAGGTCGTAGGTCGCCAGCGACACCGTCGGGTTGTCGACGGCGATCCACCGCTCGGCGTTGACAAAGCCCTCGATCGCCAGTCGTTCCGGAATGTGTTCGAGGTCGTACCAGTCGTGAAACTCGTCGACGGGCGCGGCCGCGAAGTCCATCGCCGCGATCAGAATGCCCTTTGCCATTTTCCACTCCCGAGGATTGCGCCAACGCCGGTTGACAGAAACCGAGCGATGCTCCGAAGTCAGCCGGCACTCTATCAGGAGATTGGCGATGGCGCTCGACTTGGTGATCAAGAACGGCACGGTGGTCGACGGCTCGGGGCTGCCGCGCTACCGCGCCGATGTCGGCATCGCCCGCGGTCGTATCGTCGAGATCGGCCGCATCCGCGCCACCGCCGAGCGCACGATCGACGCCGAGGGCCTCATCGTCGCGCCCGGCTTCATCGACGGCCACACCCACATGGATGCCCAGGTCGCGTGGGACCCGATCGGCAGCTGCTCGTGCTGGCACGGGGTGACCAGCGTCGTCATGGGGAATTGCGGCTTCGCCTTGGCGCCGTGCAAGCCGCAGGATCGCGAATGGTTCGCCCGCTGCCTGACCGCGGTCGAGGACATCCCAACCGAGGCGATGCTCGCCGGCATCGACTGGACCTGGGAAACCTTCCCTGAATACCTCGCCACTGTCGGGCGCCTGCCGAAGGCGCTCAACTACGGCACATATATCGGACACTCGGCGCTGCGCATGTACGCGATGGGCCGGCGCGGCCTCGAAGAAAGGGCGACGGAAGACAATCTGCGGGCAATGGAGCGCGCCGTCGCCGAGGCGCTCCGCGCCGGCGCACTCGGCTTCTCGACCTCGCGCGCCTCGACGCACGTCACGCCGGACGGGACGCCGGTCGCCAGCCGCATCGCCGACTGGGAAGAGATCGACCGGCTGGTCGGCGCGATGGCCGCGCTCGACGCCGGCATCTTTCAGATCGGCCCGGATATTTCCGGCGGCGAGGCGCAGCGCGTCTTTCTTGACCGGCTGCGCCGGGTGGCGCTGGAGAGCGGGCGGCCGATCATGTTCGGCACCTTGTCAACAAAGCAGGGCAAGGACCCGAACCCGTGGGACTACCAGATGCGCTGGATGGACGAGACCGTCGCCGAGGGCGGGCGCATCTGGGGTCAGGCGACGACGCGCTCGATCAACGCGATCTTCTCGCTGAAATCATACCTGCCGTTCGACAATCTGCCGGGCTGGAAGGAACTGCGTTCCCTGCCGCTCGCCGAGCAGAAGGCCCGCCTCGCCGATCCGGAAGTCCGCCGGCAACTCGTCGCCGCGGAGGCGATGATGAAGCCGAAGGGCACCGAAATGCAGGGCGGCGGCGCGGCGACGACCGACCCGAGGAGGCCCGATTACGACAACCTCTTCCCGATGCTCGACGTCGACTGGGACGACCCGAGCGTCGCCGAGCTGGCGCGCCGGCGGAACAAGCACCCGGTCGAGGCGATCATCGACCTGGCGCTGGAGGACGACAACCGCGTGTTTGTCCAGCCGCTGGTCAACGAGTCGCCGGCCGACGTGCTCGGCCTCCTGAAGCACCCGCGCACGCTCGCGACGTTCTCAGACTCGGGCGCTCATGTCTGCCAGGAAATGGGCTCGTCGCTGCAGACCCATCTCCTCAGCTACTGGGTGCGCAAGCGCCAGCAGTTCACCCTCGAAGAGGCCGTGCGCATGCTGACTTTCGACAACGCCTCGGCCTGGGAATTGCCCGACCGCGGCCTCGTCCGCACCGGCTACAAGGCCGACATCGTGGTGTTCGACGAGGCAAACGTGAAGCCGCGGCTGCCGACGGTCGAAACCGACCTGCCGGGCGGCGCCCGCCGCCTCGTGCAAAAGGCCGAAGGCATCGCCGCGACGATCGTCAACGGCACCATCGCGCTGGA
>DASYUS010000281.1:0-3277 GCA_036000945.1 Allostellaceae bacterium | reverse complement strand
GCGCGAATAGGTCTGTAGCACGGCCGTAGCGTCGAGCGCCTGCGACAGCTTTTCGGTGACGCCGGCGATGCCGATGTCCCAGGCGATATGGCGCCCGAGTTCGCTTTCCGAGAGGCCCAGCGTGCCGAGGCGTTGCGGGATCGCGCGCCCGGCATGGTCGGCGGTCAGGAAAAAACCAGCGGCGCCATTCGGCCGCAGCACACGAACGGGCGGCGGATCGCCCTCGCCCAACAGGCGAAACGCCTCCGCTAGCATCAGTACACTTCGGCATAGCGGGCGCAGATCGCCGCTTCGTCGAGGCCGTCGATCGCCTTCAGCTCGGCTTGCTTGAAGCGCAGATAGACCTCGAAGAACAGGTCGCCGAACCATTCGCGCGCTGCCGCACTCTTCGTCAGATTGTCGAGCGCCTCGGGCAGCGAGCGCGGCAGCGGGCGCACGCCGGCGGCTTCGCGCTCGGCTTCGCTCATGTCCCAGAAATTCCGCTCGGGAGGCGGCGGCAGCGAGCGGTTATGGCGGATGCCGTCGACCCCGGCCCAGACGACGGCGCCGAGCGCCAAATAGGGGCTCGCGGTGGCGTCGGCGACGCGGTATTCGACGTTGAATTGCGGCGCCGGATCGTCGCCGAAGGTCGGGCAGATGCGGATGCTGGCGCCGCGGTCCTGCAGGCCGACATTGGCCCAGGTCGGCGCCCAGCGGTTGGGCCGCAACCGGATGTAGGAGGCGGCCGACGGCGCGGTGATCGCGGTCAGCGCCGGCAGGTGATGCAGGATGCCGGCAACGAACTGCTCGCCGACCTGGCTCAGCCGATAGGGTCGGCCGGCATCAAAAAACAGTGGCCGGTCGGCGCCGTCGCGCAGGCTGAAATGGATATGCGTGCCGTTGCCGACCCCGTTCGGGTCGAGGATCGGGGCGAAGATCGCGCGATGCCCGAGGCGGTGGGCGACGGCGCGCGCCATCTCACGCTGGATCACCGCGGCGTCGGCCGCGCGCAGCCCGCGCGCCGGGTCGATCGTCACCTCGTATTGCCGCGCGCCGTATTCGGGAAGGAAACTGTCGGGGGTGAGGCCGGCGGCGCGCAGCGCCGCCATGTACGCTTCGCCGAACCCGCCCTGCCGGCGCCAGGCGTCGAGCGCATAGGTCGCGCCCGGGCGGTCCTCGACGCCGGTGTAGACGAACTCCTGCTCGAAGGCGGCAAGGAGGGTCAGCCCGGCATCGCTATCGAGATCGCCGAGCGCGCTCACGGCACGGCGCAAAAAATGCCGCGGGCAGCATTCCCAATGCTGTTCGTCGGTCGTCAGGATGTCGGCGAGGTAGAAGCGCTCGGCGGCGCCGTCGTCGAACGCGTCATCAAACGCGACCTCGACGCGGGTGCTGGGGTCGGGCATCAGCATCAGGTCGCCCTCGGTGCCGAACGGGGTGTCGTAGATCGGGCCGAACGCCGACATCATGATGTTGCTGTGAGTGAGGCCGACGCCCTTTCGCAGGCGCCGGGGCAGCTCCGCCGCCGGAAACCCTTTCCCCCGCACCAGCCCGGCAAGATCGCTGGTGCCGACAAAAACCAGCGGTTCGCTTTTCATCGGCGGTTCTCCGTCGCTCGGGCGGCTAATCCGGTTTCGGGATGGTTGACAAGTGGGTCAGGCCTTCGCCGAGACGACAAAATTTCACGACCGCGTCAATCGTCCCATACCTGCTTCGGCATCGGCAGATCGGCGAAATCCGCCGCGTCGAGCGGCCGCTCGAAGCCGATCCCGGCCATGTCTAAAAGCATCATCCATTGCCGCGCGTGCTGGCCGATGTGCCAGGTTGTACGCTCCAACACCTCGTGCAGCCTTTGCGGCCCGTAATAGGTCTCGACGATCAGCCGCGCCGCTTTGTCCGGCGTGGCATCCCACCACGCGACCACCGCCTGCCGCACGCGTTTGCCGTAATCGCAAAGCGCGGCAGTCGATTCCGTCTCTTCCGGCCGCTTGACCTCGCCGGCCAGCGCCTCGCTGAAGAACGTCCCGCCCGCCGCCTCGACAAAGGCCTCGCCGATGCGGAACATGTGATGCGCGAGGCGGGCGTAGCTGCGCGGCCGGTTAGGCGTCAGCGTCGCCAGCCTGTCGTCCGGCATCAGCGGCACGATGGCGAGGGCGGCGTCGATAAAGCGCAGCATCCGCTCGACCAGCTGGGCCGGCGACAGCACCGGCCCCGCTCGTTCGTCGAGTTGCAGAAACTCGACGACCTGGGCGATGTTCTGCGCGAAGACGAAGCGGTCGCCGCGCGACAATACCGGGATCGAGCGCGCGCCGAGCCGCGCTAGCTCGGCCCGCCCGGCCGGGTCTTCCAGAACATTGATCGATTGGAACTCGATCCCACGGACCGAGAGAAACTCCTTGAGTCTCAGGCAGCTGGTTCAACCCGGCTGCCAGAACGCCTTCAAGGGTTGGATGTCGGCCATCGGCGGCTCCTGCGCGGTGCGTCGCGCCTCCTTAGCCGCTCGGCGGCCCCTCGGTCAACCGCGGCTCGCAGCAGAGGCGCACCAGGAGCCGGGTGATGCCGTAGAACAGGGCGCCATTGACCAGCACCGCGGCGATCGAGGCCGCGTTGAACATGGCCGGTCCCGCCCCGCCGCCGACCGCTGCCTGCACGATGCCGGAATGGGCGGCGAAGACCGCGAACAGGTTCATCGCCGCATGGCCGCCGATCGTCAACTCGAGCCGTTCGTCGCGCAGCGAGACCAGCGAGAAGACCAGCGACAGCACGAAAAAATACGGCACCGTCAGCGGCCCGCGCACGCTGAGATGCAGCAGGCCGAAAACCAATGCCGCTATCGCGGCGATCGCGATCCGGCTTCTGACGATCCGGCCCAATGCCTGCGTCAGGTAGCCGCGGAACAGGAGTTCCTCGCTCGCCGCCTGCAATGGGATGAGCACCAGGGCCAACGCGAAGACCGGCAATGCCGCCGCGACGGAGAAGGTCCAGGGCAACCCGGTGAGGAAATGCACCAGGGCGAGCTGGCCGCCGAGGATCGCCAGCTGCGTGATGCCGCCAATCGCGAGGCGGCGCCCGTCGATGCGCAAGTCGGGTGCGATCAGCGACCGCCACGGCCGCCGGTGAAAGCGCCTGACGCCCCATACCAGGACGATGCCGGCGACGACGATCGGGCCGAATTGCAGGAGAACCTCAAGCAGCCTCCCGACCGGCTCGGACGGCCGCGCGAGGCCCATCGTCGCACCGATCACACCCGCAACCACGGTCGGATAGAGGGCGACCTGGAGCAGTGTGAAGGCGTAGC
>DASYUS010000280.1:0-1768 GCA_036000945.1 Allostellaceae bacterium | reverse complement strand
CGGCAACACCCCCCTCATCAAGCTGCGCCGGGCCTCCGAGGAGACCGGCTGCACGATCCTCGGCAAGGCCGAGTTCCTCAACCCCGGCGGCTCGGTCAAGGACCGTCCGGCGCGCCACATGATCCTGGAGGCCGAAAAGCGCGGCGAACTGCGACCCGGCGGCGTCGTCGTCGAAAGCACCGCCGGCAACACCGGCATCGGCCTTGCGCTGGTCGCCAACGCCCGCGGCTACCGCACGGTGATCGTGATCCCCGAGACGCAGAGCCAGGAGAAGAAGGACACGCTGCGGCTCTGCGGCGCCGAACTGATCGAAGTCCCGGCGGTCGCCTACAGCAATCCGAACCAATATCAGCACGTCGGCCGGCGCCTTGCCGAGCACTTGCGCAAGAGCGAACCCAACGGCGTCCTTTTCGCCGACCAATGGAACAATCTCGACAACCGCAAGGCGCATTACGAGACGACCGGACCGGAAATCTGGGCCCAGACCGACGGCAAGGTCGACGGCTTCATCTGCTCGATCGGCACCGGCGGCACGATCGCCGGCACCTCCACCTTTCTGCGTGAGCGGAAGGAGGACATCGTCATCGGCGTCGCCGACCCGCGCGGCGCCGCGATGTACAATTTTTTTACGACCGGCGAGGCAAAGGCATCGGAGGGCGGCTCGATCACTGAAGGGATCAGCCTCGGGCGGATCACGCCGATGATCGCCGACATCCGTGTCGACAAGGCCTACGTGATCCCCGACTCCGAAGCGATCCCCTACATCTTCGACCTGCTCGAGCATGAGGGCCTGTGCCTTGGCGGATCCACGGCCATCAATGTGGCCGGCGCGGTGCGTCTCGCCAGGGAAATGGGGCCCGGCCATGTCATCGTCACCATCCTTGCGGACTATGGCTCACGCTATCAATCGAAGCTGTTCAACCCCGACTTTCTGCGCGCCCACGACTTCCTGGTGCCGGCTTGGCTGGAGCGCAAATCGAAGGTCGGCGTGCCGGCCGAGGTCAGGCAGGACAGTTGACCAATGCCCGGTCCAGGCGGCCTGATCAAGCCCGCGAACGGAGCGCGGGCGGGACGGCGATAACCAGAGGGATCGACGTGCGATGACCGAGCTCTTGTTCCGCGCTGACGCATATCTTCCGAGCTGCACGGCGCGCGTCGAGTCCGTGAATGATCGCGGCATCCGGCTCGACCGCACGGTGTTCTACCCGGCCGGTGGCGGCCAGCCAGGTGATACCGGCCGCCTGCGCCTCGCCGATGGCGCCGAGATTGCGATTGTCGACACGGTGAAGGGCGAGCTTCCCGACGAGGTGATCCATGTGCCGGCGCCGGGGAGCGTACTGCCGGAGCCGGGCGCCGAGCTGGTTGCCGAGATCGATTGGGAGCGCCGGCATCGGCTGATGCGCATGCACACCTGCCTGCATCTGTTGTGCGCGGTGGTGCCGGGCGCCGTCACCGGCGGCCAGGTATCGGACGGCCGCGGCCGGCTGGATTTCGACGTGCCCGGATCGAGCCTCGACAAGGAGGCAATTGCGGCGCAGCTCAACGCGATGATCGCCGCCGGCCACCCGGTCGCGGCGCGGTGGATCGGCGACGAGGAGCTGGAAGCGCGCCCCGAGCTGGTCCGCACGATGTCGGTCAAGCCGCCCACCGGCGCCGGGCGGGTGCGGCTGATGGAGATCGCCGGGCCAAGCGGATTGGTCGATCTGCAACCCTGCGGCGGCACGCACATCCGCAACACGGCCGAAATCGGCCCGGTGACGATCGGCAA
>DASYUS010000279.1:0-4253 GCA_036000945.1 Allostellaceae bacterium | reverse complement strand
CGCGCTCGCCCACAGCCCAGTCATGAGTCCGCTGCCACGCTATTGGTCTGATCGCCCGGCGCATCGCGGGCGGCACAGCGCTCGGGCGACAGCGGGCGGGCGATCTCCGGCAGCGTGCCGGTAAGGATATAGGTGCTGACGACAGCGGCGCTGACCGGGGTCAACAGGATGCCGTTGCGGTGATGGCCGGTGGCGATGACGAGCCGATCGATGCCGGAGGGTCCCAGCATCGGCGCGTCGTCGCGCGAGCCCGGGCGAAAGCCTACCCACATCTCGGCGATCGGCAGTTCTTCGATCGCCGGGACCGCGCGCCAGGCCCCGTCGATGAGGGCGAGCAGCCCGCCGGCGGTGAGGCGGTCGTCAAAGCCGCGCTCCTCGACGGTGGCGCCGATGACGAGCCGGCCGTCGAGCCGCGGCACCAGATAGATGCCGTGCGGCAGCCACAGCACGTGGCGCAGGAGGGGCGCCGCCGGGTCCATCTGCACCGCCAGCATCTGGCCCTTGATCGGCCGCACCGGCGGCAGATGGGCCGGCGGGATGCCGCCGATCTCGCGCGACCAGGCGCCGGCCGCCAGCACGACGACATCGGCAGAATCCGCGCCGCGCTCGGTGACAACGCCGGTGGCTCGGCCGCCGGCAGTGGTGATCTCGCGCACCGCGCAGTGCTCGACCAGCTCGACCCCGGCGCGCGGGGCGGCCAGCGCCAGCGCGCGGCCGAGCCGGCGGTTTTCGACCTGATGGTCGCGCGGGCTCCACACGGCGGCGGCGATGCCCGGCTTCAGGTGCGGCTCGCGCTCGCGCGCCTCGGCCGTGGTGAGCCAGGTAAGGTCGAGGCCGAGCCGCTTCTGGAACTCGTAGGAATGGCGCAGCTGCGCCGCATCGTCGCGATTGAGCGCGACGACGATCGTCCCCTCGCTGCGGTATTCCGGCGAGACGCCGGAGGCGGCCTCCAGCTCGCGGGCAAAATCCGGCCACAGACGCTGGCTTTCGAGCGCCAGCGGCAGCAGCTTTTCCTCGCCCGGTTCGGTCTCGACCGCGGCCGCGAGCATACCGGCCGCCGCCCAACTGGCGCCGTGCCCGGCTTCGCCGCGGTCGTAAACCGTCACCCGGCAACCGGCCTGCGCGAGGCGCCACGCGATGCCGAGGCCGATAACGCCGGCGCCGACGACGATCGTCTTCGGACGCCGCGATGAAACACCAAAGGACGCGCTGATGGCGGACTCCCTTCACCGGGCATGCCCGGCCAGGTTCAGTGGGTCTGATCTCAGCTGCCGGCCTTGCCCCACCCTAAGGTGGGCGCGCGCCGGGCAACACCCCAGCCTCGCCGTAATTTCAGGCCGAGCCCTGCGGCGATGCAAGGGTTTTCTGCGAGGTCGCCCGGTGAAGACCCACAGGTTGCCCGAGGACCGGCGGGATCGCCGCTCCGCGCGCAGCCGGCCCTTCACGCGGCCACATCCGGCTTAACGTTTCGGTGAAATTTGTCGGCTATGTTCTCAGTACGCGCGGTTTTTGCGATGCGCGTCGCCCGCAAGGGCATCCTCCCCTCAGCCTCGAGGCCGTCGCAAGATGGCCTCATTTTTTTGCCGGCTCGTTTATGCTGAGCATCGGGCGTGCCGTGCCCCGGGCAGGAGGGAGCGGGAAATGCGGGTCAATTTCCGATCGACAGCCGCCGCCCTGGCGCTGGGCCTCGCCCTTGCCACCCCGGCCGGCGCCGCGGAGCCAGCCGCCGCCGACCTCAAGGCGGAAATCGAGGGGTTCCTCGACAGGCTCGAAAAATCATCCGACGGCCTCATCAGATGGGATGGCGCCGATCGCATGGAATTCCGCCGGGACGGCGACCGGGCGATCGCCGATATCGGCAATGCGCGGATCTCGATCGCCCCTGACGCAGACAAGCCGACGGCGGAGCGGGCGCGGATCGTCTTCGACCATATCGAGATCCGCCGCGCCCCGGGGCCGGAGGGCACAACCGCCCTGTCGTTTGTCCTGCCCGCACAATCGGTCCTGCACAGCACGGACGGCGGCGAGACCAGGCTCACCCTCAAAGATGCGACGGCTGACGCCATCATCGAGGCAAAATCCAGCCGCACCCGCGAGATCGGCGTTGCCGTTGCCGGCGCCCGCCTCGAAGACAGGGCAAACGGCAACCGGATCGCGTTCGGACCGCTGTCGCTGTCGTCGAAAATCGTCGGGACCGCCGATGGTGGGTGGACCGCGCCGAGCATTTTCGAGCTGAAGGGGGTTACGTTCTCGTTTGCCGACGGCCCGGTCGAGGGGGCGATCGACCGCATCGCGTATGACGGCAGCGCGACCGGGTCGGACCTCGCCGCTTTCAACCGATTTCGCGACCGGCTCGAGGCGTTGCGCGAGGCGCAGGCGAGCCGCGCCGACGCTTCCCCTGACGCGATGCTCGAGCTGCTGCCGGACCTCGTCACGCTGTTCGGCTTGGCGAAGGGCGAGTTTACGCTCGAAGGGCTGGCGGCGCGGCCGCCGACCGGCGAGCCGTTCGTCACCCTCAAGAAGGCGAGCATGGGCGGCGCACTGACCGGGTTGTCGGGAGAAAAGGCGGCGCTGCGCGTCACCGTGCGGCACGACGGGCTGAGCATCGCGCCGGGCCTCGTCGACGCCGGCAAAGTGCCGCAGCGCGCGGTATTCGATGTCGGCCTCGAAGACATGGGTACCGAGGCGCTGCGCAGCATCCTCGACGCGCTCGGCAAGATGCGCGAGGGAGCCAGCGACACGGACAAGGAGAAAGCCGAGCAGCAGATGATGGCGGCGGCGGCGATGCTGACCCCGGTGCTGCGCATTCACGAATTGGCGCTCGACACCCCCGACATCGGCGTTGCCGCAACCGGTGAAGCCAAGGGGTCGCCGCTGTCGATGAAGGGCTTCAGCGCGGCGGCCGATGTGACGGTGCGCGGCTTCGCGGCGCTGGCCGGCCTCGTCGGCGACGCCCCGCTCGTTTCGTACCTGCCGCTGCTGCAGGAAATCGGCACGACCGCGACGGCTGCCGACGGCACGAAGCGGATCCAATTTCACCTCGCTTCGGCGCCGCAAAAATGGATCACGCTCAACGGCAGCGACGTCAGCGCCTGGTTTGCCGGCAACGACACGCCGCCCGGCAAAGCGCGCGATTTGCGCCCGGCCGACCCGGCGATGACCGGCGAGGACGTGCGCGCGGTGCAGCAGGCGCTCGCCGCCGCCCGGATCGACACCCCGCAAAACGGCGCCTATGACGGCGCGACCGCGGTTGCAGTGGCCCGTTTCCAGAAGGCCAACGCCCTCAATGTCGATGGCGTCGTCGACGCCGCGACGCGGCAGAGGCTCGGGGTCAAGACGGAGCCGGCCGCGCCAAAGCCCGCGCCGGCCCGGCCGGGCAGCCGGTGAAATAGGCCATCCCGGTCGAAGCGGGTGGCGATGCAGGGTAGGCGTTCCCCACCTCTCTAAACCGTCCACCCCGACGAAGGTCGGGGCCTATGCGGCCACAGCCTGTGCGGCTGAACAATGGGCCCCGGCCTACGCCGGGGTGGATTGGAGTTGCGGGTCTGCGATAGGCAGCGGCGAAATCCGCGTTAAATTGACAGTCGGGCCGCAGCGGCACTATCACGCAGCCGTATTGCCGAGGAGCCTCTGATGGCTAACAAGGTCTACCCCGATGCCGCGGCGGCGCTGGCCGGTCTCGTGCATGACGGGATGATGGTGATGGCCGGCGGCTTCGGCCTCTGCGGCATTCCCGAGAAGCTGATCGCGGCGATCCGCGACTCCGGGGCGAAGGGCCTCACCTTCGTCTCGAACAACGCCGGGATCGACGGCGCGGGGCTCGGCCTGCTGCTCGAAACCCGGCAGATCGCCAAGATGATCTCGTCTTATGTCGGCGAGAACCGCCTGTTCGCCGATCTCTACCTGAAGGGCGAGCTCGAGCTCGAATTCAACCCGCAGGGGACGCTCGCCGAGCGCATCCGCGCCGGCGGCGCCGGCGTCCCGGCGTTTTTCACCAAGACCGGGGTCGGCACCCTCGTCGCCGAGGGCAAGGAACTGCGCGAGTTCGACGGCGAGACCTATGTCATGGAAACGGGGCTAGTCGCCGATCTCGCGATCGTCCACGCCTGGAAGGGCGACCGCGAGGGCAACCTCGTCTACCGCAAGACGGCGCGCAACTTCAACCCGGTGATGGCGACCGCCGCGGAGGTGACCATCGCCGAGGTCGAGCGGCTGGTGGAGCCGGGCGACATCGACCCCGACCACGTCGTCAC
>DASYUS010000278.1:0-2730 GCA_036000945.1 Allostellaceae bacterium | reverse complement strand
CGCGCTGGCGCGCGCGGTCAGCGCCGAGATGCATGCCGGGTTCGCCGCCCTGCGCCAGCATCTGCCGATGAATGTCCGCTCCAGCTTTCCCGGGCGCGATGTACCGCCGGAGGTGCAGGCCGACATCAACCGGGTGATGGCGATCTGGCGCGATTGCCGCACTCGCTTCGGCGAGGGCAAGGGGGAGTTTCTGTTCGGCGATTTCACCATCGCCGACGCGATGTTCGCCCCGGTCGTAAGCCGCTTCCGCACCTTCCGGATCGACCTCGAACGCGAGGCCGAGGCCTATTGCGAGACGATCATGGCGATGCCGGCGATGCAGGAATGGCTCGCCGCCGCGAAGAACGAGCCGATGATCGTCGAGCGGTTCGAGTTCTGACCGGCCTGAACCGGAAGTTCGTTCGATTGAAGTTTTTAGAATTGTCGTCCCTGGGCAAGAGCCGAGGTCGGTCACCCGCCGTTACGCGCCCATGCCAAGAGGCGGTCGAGGAATTGCTGCCCCTCGGCCAACTCGGTGCGGGTGATGAATTCGTCGGGCTTGTGCGCGACGTCGATCGAGCCCGGGCCGCAGACGATCGCCGGGATGCCGGCCTCCTGGTAGAGCCCGGCCTCGCTGGCGAACGACACCGTCGTCGTCGTGTTGGCTCCAGTCAGCAGGCGGGCCAGCGCCTCGGCCGGCGACCCCGCCACGGGCGCGAGCGGCGGCACGAAGACGATCGTCTCGGTCTCGACCGCGGCCGCCGGGTAGACCGCGCGCATCCGCGGCAACAGGTCGGCGGCGATGAAGCGGTCGATGCGCGACTTGAGCGCGGTCGCGTCGTCGTCGGGGAGGGTCCGCAAATCCCAGTCGAAGGCGCAGTCCCGCGCGATGATGTTGACCGCGCTGCCGCCGGCGATCGTGCCGACGCTCAAGGTCGTGTGCGGCGGGTCGAAACGGCTTTCGGGCCGGGCGCGACCGCGCGCCTCGGCGTGCAACCGGCCGATCTCGGCGATCATATCGGCGGCTGCCAGGATCGCGTTGACGCCGCGGTCGGGCGCGCTCGAATGGCCCTCGAGCCCGGTGATCCGGGTGCGGAAAAATGCGCAGCCCTTTTGCGCGTTGGCGATCTGCATCGAGGTCGGCTCGCCGACGATCGCCATCAATGGCCGTGCCGTGCCGGTGGGCAGCCCCCGGATCAAGGCCGGTGCGCCGAAGCAGCCGGTCTCCTCGTCGTGGGTGAAGGCGAGGTGCAGCGGCACCGCGAGCGGCCGGCTCGCCATCTCCGGCACCAGCGCGAGGACGAGCGCGATAAAGCCCTTCATGTCGGCGCTGCCGCGGGCGTAGAGGCGGCCGTCGCGTTCGGTCAGGCGAAACGGCTCGCTGTGCCATTCCTGTCCGGCGACCGGCACGACATCGGTATGTCCCGACAGGATGACGCCGCCGCGCGCGGTCTCTTCGCCGGCCACGGAGCCGATCGTCGCGAACAGGTTGGCCTTGCGGGCGCTCGCCGCCGTCCTCTCGGCGGCGATGCCGTAGCCGCCGAGATAGTCGGTAATCCAGTCGATGAGGTCGAGGTTCGAACGCGACGAGGTCGTGTCGAAGGCGACGAGCCGATCGAGGATCGTGATCGCCGCGCCGAGCCGCTCGTCAGGGCTGTTGATGGAGTTCACCATGGCCTGGCCCCTCTCGCCCTCATTCGGGTGCTGCCTGTTGGCGCGCCGCATTCACCAGCGCGGCGACGAGCCCCATCTCGCGCCCGGCGAACAGGTCTTCAAGCGATAACGAAAGGCGGCGGCGCCAGTTAGGATGATTTTCGGTTGTCCCCGGCAGGTTGGCCTGCTCCGCCTCGCCGGCGACATCCTCGATCTGCACCAGCGTCAGGCGTGCGCGCGAGTGCGCCAGGTAGGCAATGATTGCACGGCCGAGTTCCTCGGAATAGGCCGGCTCGCCGTCATTTGGAAGAAACTCGGCGAACCGCTCGGGCGCGAGCAACCCCTGGCCGGCGAGCGCTGCGAGCACGAGGGACCGGTCGCGGCGGCGCTCGGCGATCTCGGTCGCCTCGGCGGCCGCGTCGGGGTAAACCCCGAGACGCTGCCGCCACTCGATGTCGCGGCCGAGCCAGAACCCCTGGAGCGTTGCCAGGTCGTGCGTTGCGGCCGAGGCGGCGGCCAGCGCCGGGTAGTCGCGCGGCGCGATGAAGCCGCCGTCGCGGCGCCGCTCGAACCGGAAAACGCGATAAGACAAAACGTTCGCCTGCTGCATCGCCTCGCGGAAGCCGTCGGGAACGGTGCCGAGATCCTCGCCGATGACGGCGCAACCGTTGCGGTGGCTCTCAAGTGCGACGAGGCGCAGCAGGTCGTCGAGGGGGTAATTAACGTAGGCTCCGGCGGTCGCCGGACTGCCGCTCGGCACCCAATAGAGCCGCTGCAAGCTCATCACATGGTCGATCCGCAGGATCCCGGCATGCCGCATGTTGGCGCGCAGCGCGGCGATCAGCGGGGCAAAGCCGCGCCGCCTGAGGGCGAGCGGGTTGATCGGCGCCAGACCCCAATTCTGCCCGGCCCGACTCAGCACGTCGGGCGGGGCGCCGATCGCCGCGCCGGGGACGATCAACTCCTGGTCCGCCCACGCCTCGGCGCCGTGCGGGTTGACCCCGACCGCGAAGTCGCGATAGAGGCCGAGCGACAGGCCGGCGGCGCGCCCGGAAGCGGCGGCGGCGGCAAGCTGCCGGTCGGCCTGCCATTGCAGGA
>DASYUS010000277.1:0-3069 GCA_036000945.1 Allostellaceae bacterium | reverse complement strand
TCCGGTACCGGGTGCCGAGCCAGCCGACGCCGATGCTGCCGACGACATTGGCCAAGCCGATGATCGCCAGCGAGTTGGCCGATATCGAGGCCGGCAAACCGCAGAGCCTGACCTCGCCCGGCAGGTGCGTTACCAGGAACGCGATGTGGAACCCGCAGGTGAAGAACCCGAGATGCAGCAGCCAGTAGCTGCGCTCCCGCGCCGCCTCTTGCAGCTGCGCCCACAAATTCATCGCCGGCGGGGCGGCGAGCGTCACATTCGTGTGCGCGGCCTTCCGTCGCCGCAACGGCCAGGCGAGCGGCAAGCTCAAGAGGCTGGCGGCCGCGAGCGCGAACAGCGCCGTCACCCAGCCGGAAGCCGAGATGATCGCCTGCACGGCCGGTGCGAAAACGAACTGGCCGAGCGACCCGCCGGCATTGACGAAGCCGGCGCTGACCGAGCGCCGTTCGGGCGGGATGCGCTGTGCAACCGACGCGATCAGGATCGGAAAGCTGCCGGCGCCGGCGCCGAACGCGGTGACGAACCCGAGCACGAGGATCAGCTGCCATTCCGAACGGACGAATGGCGTTAGCGCGTAGCCCGCCGCCAGCGTCAGCCCGCCGAACGCGATCATCCGCCCGGGGCCGTAGCGGTCGGCGAGCGCGCCGAAAATCGGCTGCGCCAGACCCCAGGTGAACTGGGAGATGGCCACTGCCAGGCTGATCGAGACGATGCCGAGACCGGTCGCCTCGTCGAGCGGCGCGACAAACAATCCGATTGTCTGCCGTCCGCCCATCGTGATCAGCAGGATGAGCCCGGCGGCGATCGGCAGAGACCAGGAGAACCGAAACGGCATAGGCGCAGGCCCTTAATTAGGCGTAGATACGCCTATATGGGACCCTTTCCAGGAGGGCAACCCGCGGTCTGCGCGGTGGTGCTATGCGACATTCGATCGCGACGGTCGCACAACGGGGTCTACCCCGCGGGGCGGCTGAGCAGCATGTGACCGTAGGGCGCCATTGCGGCCGCGCGGCTGGCGGCGTGGTGGGTGAGGATCGTCATCACGTCGCGGCGGATCTCCTGCAGCGGGTCGCTGTCGTAGACCCAGCGGGCGCCGGAGAGTTCGCAGAGCCGCTCCAAGGCCCAGCCGACCTGGTGCTGGGCGTATACCATGTCGCGTCGGGCCTTCAGCGCCTCGGCGGCGGCGATCCGGCGGCCCGAGCTGACCGCCTCGGTGCTGGTGCGGCGCCCGGTGTGCAGCATCGCCGTCGCCACGTCGATCGCCGCGGCGGCCTCGCCGACCGCCATCTGCACGATTTCCGACTCGGCCATCCGGCTCACCCCGCGCGACACCCGGGTCGAGAGGTCGCGGCACACCAGGTCGAGGGCGCGGCGGCCGAGCGCGATCGGCACCGGCGGCAGCGAATAGGAGACGAGAAAGCCGCGCGGCGCGCGCAGCACCGGATAGTCGGGATGCACCCGCGCCCCCGGCGGGGTGCCGGCAAAGAGGTCGCTGACCATCACCGAGCGGTGCTCGGGCACGAAAACGTCGCGCAACACCAGCGACTTGCTGCCGGTGCCGGCGAGGCCCAAGACCTGCCAGTCGTCGACAATCTCGACCTCGCCGAGCGGCACCAGCAGGTAGGCGATGTGGCGCGGGTCGCCGGCCTCGCCGAGAAAGGCACCAAGGATCGCCCACTGCGCATGGTCGCAGCCGCTCGAAAACGTGTAGCGCCCGCTCAGCCGCCAGCCGCCGCTCGGCACGCGCACGGCCGCGGCGCGCGGCGCCAGCGACGACGAGGCGACCGCCAGCGGGTCGTCGCCCCAGACGTCGATCTGCGCCTCTTCGGGATACTGCGCGAGGATCCACTGATGCTCGGCCAGGACCGCGTAGACCCAGGCCGACGAGGCGCAGCCATAGGTCAATTCCTCGACGATCTGCGAGAACAGGCTGAACCTTCCCTGCTTCCCGCCGAAGCGCCGCGGCTGCAGGATGCGCAGGATGCCGGCATCGTGGTATTCGGCGATCGTTTCGGCCGGGACCTGCCGCGCCGCGGTCGCCGTCGCCGCGCGCTCGGCGAGGCGCGGGATCAGCGCCCGCGCCCGCTCCAGCATCGCCCGCTCGTCGTCGGGCAGCGCGCTGTCGTCGGGAACCGGCGGCCAGAGGCTCGGCTTGGCCATGCCAGGCATCACCCGAGCGTTCGCGGATCGTCGACATCGACCGTCAGGTGCTCGGTCGGCTGCGGCGTCGCGGTCATCACACACACCCCGTCCGGCGCTTCAAAGCGGTGCCAGGTGTTCTGCGGGACGATCGCGATCATTCCGGCGCTGAGCGCGAAGGATTGCGGTCCGTCGTCGGTCATCACGTGCAATGTCGTCGCGCCGTCGACGATCTGCACGATCTCCTCGCCGTTCGGATGGCGCTCCCAGGCGCTGTTGCCGGCAAATTTCCCGGTGAAGATCGCGCCGTCGCGGTAGGGCGCCAGCCGCGCAAAGGCCCCCTCGCGCGCGGCGGCGGGCGTCTCCGGCGTGCGCCCGCGCAGCATCCGCAGCTTCGCCAACTCGGCCTTGGCATTGACGATCGTAACCATCTGTTTGCCTCCTATTCGATCGGGTCGAGCGGCCAGACCGGGCGGCGCACCTTGTCGAACAGCTCCGGCGTGTAGACCTCGGAGCAGAGCGCACCGGTGTCGACGAGGATCACCTCGCGGGCGATCGGCTCGAACGCAGCGCGGAAATGCTGCATCGATTTGACCGCGACCGTGGTGTAGCGGCTCGGGTCGATGCCGAGCGAGGTGAACTGCGCCAGATCGACCGCCTGGCCGTTGTTGGTGATGAGGATGATGTCGATACCGCCGACGCGGAACACCGCCGACGGCCCGTAATCGCGTTCGAGCCCGCCGCCCATCGGCCCGTAGGCGATGAACTTGCCGTTGGCGAGGTGGGTGATCTCGCCGCTCAGGGTTACGGGGCCGCCGCCCATGCGAGGGTCGGTCTTGCCGCCGAGCGTCAGCGTCGCCGGCCCGATCCCGGCATGCATCCCCTCCTGCACCGCCTCGGGATCGCAGATCGCGTGAAAGGCGACGCGCT
>DASYUS010000276.1:0-1564 GCA_036000945.1 Allostellaceae bacterium | reverse complement strand
ATGCCGCAGAAGAAGAACCCGGACGCGGCCGAGCTGGTGCGCGCCAAGACGGGGCGCGTCAATGGCCACCTGATCGCGCTCCTCACCGTGATGAAGGGGCTGCCGCTCGCCTATTCGAAGGATATGCAGGAGGACAAGGAGCGCGTCTTTACCGCCGCCGATGCGCTCGACCTCTCGCTCGCGGCGCTGACTGGCATGATCACCGACCTCACCGTCAATTCCGAGGCGATGCGCGCCGCGGCGTCGGCGGGCTTTTCAACCGCCACCGATCTCGCGGACTGGCTGGTACGCGTGCTCGGCATGCCGTTCCGCGACGCCCATCACGTCACCGGGCGCATTGTCCGGCGCGCGGAGGAAAGCGGCTGCAGCCTCGAAGAGCTGCCCTTGGCCGAGATGCAGGCGATCGAACCGCGCATCCATCGCGGGGTCACCGCGGTCCTCGGTGTCGACCGTTCGGTCGCCAGCCGCACCAGCCTCGGCGGTACGGCCCCCACAAACGTTCGGCGCGCGGCACGCGATGCTCGCCGCCGCTTTCTGCGGACATTACAATGAACTTCCGTCCCGTTTCGCGGCGTTACGCGCTGTTGGTGATCGGTCTGGCGACAGTTGCGCTTGCGGGCTGTGGACGCAAAGCCAGCCCGAAGCCCCCGGCCGATGCTGACCCGCTTGCGCCGCGAGTCTATCCCGTCGATCGCCGCGCGCCGGGTCAGCCGCCATTGCCGCCGCCCGCCGACCAGGAGCCACCGCAGCCGCCGCCGTTTTCCGATCCCTTTTCCCCCCTATTGCCGCCGCCACCGCCTGGCTACCGATGACCGACGCCGTGTTTGGTTACCGCAACGGCGTGCTGCACGCCGAAGACGTACCGCTCGACCGTATCGCCAAGAAAGTCGGCACGCCGTGTTGGGTCTATTCCGCCGCCGCACTCGAGGCGCGTTATCGGGCTTTCGCCGGCGCTTTCGCCGGTCTCGACGCTCTTGTCTGCTATTCGCTCAAGGCCAACTCTAACCAAGGTGTAATCGCAACCCTCGGCCGCCTCGGCTCGGGTGTCGATGTCGTCTCCGCCGGTGAGATGCAGCGCGCACTTGCCGCTGGTATCCCCGCCTCCAAGATCGTCTTCGCCGGCATCGGCAAGACGGCCGACGAGATGACCCAGGCGCTCGACGCCGGCATCCTCCAGTTCAACGTGGAATCCGAGCCGGAACTGCGGCTTCTGTCCAAGGTTGCGGTGGCGCGTCGCAAGACGGCGCCGGTCAGCTTGCGGGTCAATCCCGATATCGACGCCCGCACGCATGCCAAGATCGCCACCGGCAAGAAGGAGAACAAATTCGGCATCGATATCGGCCATGCGCCTGACGTCGCGCGGCTGGCGAAGACGCTGCCGGGTATCGCGCTGCAGGGGCTGGCGGTCCATATCGGCTCGCAGGTGACCGATGTTGACCCCTATCACGCGGCCTTCGCGCGGCTTGGCGAGCTGGCTGGCGAGCTCAATAGCGGCGGGCACCGCATCACGCGCCTCGATTTCGGCGGCGGGCTCGGCGTGGGCTATGACCGGGCGAGCAACAGC
>DASYUS010000275.1:0-6842 GCA_036000945.1 Allostellaceae bacterium | reverse complement strand
ATCGTCGAATGACGCGTTCCCGGCAGTCATGCACATCGCCGCGGTCGAGACGATTGCGGGTCATCTGCTGCCGGCGGTCGCGGCATTGCGCGAGGCACTCGCCGAGCGCGGCGCAGCGCTGGCGCCGATCGTCATCATCGGGCGGACGCACCTGATGGATGCGACGCCGTTGACGCTGGGCCAGCTGTTTTCCGGTTGGACAGCCCAGCTCGACCAGGCCACTGCCGCGATCCGCGCGACGCTCGACGGGCTTTATGAACTGCCGCTCGGCGGCACCGCGGTCGGCACCGGCCTCAATGCACCGCCGCGCTTCGGTGCGCTCGCCGCCGAGCTGATCGCCGCCGAGACCGGCCATCCGTTCCGCCCCGCGGCCAATCTGTTTGCGCTCGGCTCGGCGCATGATGCGATGGTCACCGCCAGCGCTGCCTTGCGCACCCTCGCTGGCGCCTTGATGAAGATCGCCAACGACATCCGTTGGTATGCCAGCGGGCCGCGCGCCGGCATCGGCGAGTTAATCCTGCCGGAAAACGAGCCCGGCTCCTCGATCATGCCGGGCAAGGTCAACCCGACCCAATGCGAGGCGCTGACGATGGTCGCGGTCCAGGTGTTCGGCAACGACCACGCCGTCGCCTTCGCTGGCAGCCAGGGCAATTTCCAGCTCAACGCCTACAAGCCGATCATGCTGCACAATCTTCTGGAATCGGCCGAGTTGCTGGCCGAGGCCTGCCGCTCCTTCGCCGAGCGCTGCGCCGCCGGCATCGCCGCCGACGAGCACCGCATCCGCGACCACCTCGCAGGGTCGCTGATGCTGGTGACCGCCCTCTCGCCGCATATCGGCTACGAGAAAAGCGCCGAGATCGCGCTGCTGGCGCATCGCCGCGGCCTCAACCTGCGCACGGCGGCGCTGAAGCTCGGCTATGTCAGCGCGGCCGAGTTCGATGCCTGGGTGCGCCCCGAGGCGATGACCGGCCCGAGTGAGGAATAGCGGGCAGGCGTTGATTTCCGCGGCACGGCGCGCATAGTGGCGCAAAATTCCCGGAGGATTCGCCCTATGCTCCCGACCCCAGGCTTTCACCATCTGCACCTCAACTCGGTCGACCCGGACGCGGCGATCGGCTTCTACACGCGGCAATTCCCTTGCACCCGGAAGGGCAGCTGGGGCGGCATCGCGGCTCTCGAAAGCCCGAACAACGTGTTGATCCTGTTCGACAAGGTGGATCGGCCGCCGCCGACGGCGCCGCAAAGCGCGATCTGGCATTTCGGCTGGCATGTCCCGGACTCGCAGGCGACCGTCGCGGCGTTCAAGGCACGCGCCGAGGTCACGATGCGGCCGCTCTATACGAGCGAGGAGGGCGGCTCGGTGCTGGTCAGCAGCGACACCTGGCCGTCGATCGGCAACACGCTCGGCCTCACCAAGGCGCAGATCGCCGAAGCCAGGGCCAATGGCGTCCAGCCGACCCGCAAGGGCGGCTTCGCCTATATGGCGGGCGGCCCCGAGGATGCGCTGTTCGAGATCGCCGGCGACTACCCGGCCGAGCGCTTCAACCACGTCCACATGTGGCACGAGCAGCCGTTTTGCGCGCTCTTGTGGTACAAGAAGCACCTCAACGCACCGGTGCGGCAGGGGTTTGCCGACACCGATCTCGGCGACGACAACTGCCGCGTCGAGCGCGGCGCCGACCGCACCTGGCCGGCGCTCGACCGCGAGGGCATGTTCCGGACGCCGCGCGCCGGCGTCGAGTTCGGCGACGTCGTCTTGACATGGTACATGAACCAGGGCTCAGAACCCCTTGTTTCCAGTCGTGGCCAGATGCAGGACCATATCGGGCTCAGCGTCGCCGACCTCGACGCCTGGATCGCGAAGCTTACGGGCGAGGGCGTTTCCGTTCTTGACGGCCCCTACCCTCTCGGCAACACCCGCGCGGTGATGATCGAAGGCCCGAGCCGCGAGGGGATCGAGCTCGTTGAAATCAGCTAAGCAAGCGGTTAGCGCCCGGCCTCCGGCAAAGGAGCAGCGGCCCAGCCGGGGGGAACGCTGCTGCCGATAGACATCTGTTTCAGGCGCCCGTTCACGTCCACGGTATAGGTGCCGGCAACTTCCGGCGACGAGGAGCCTATAGTCGGACCGTTCGTCTGGTTGACAAGATTCTGCTCTGTCGGGTTTATGCCGCGCAAGATCGTCACGCCGCTGACAACCTCCTGTTCACCGGCCATCGCCATCCCGGTCGTCATTCCTGTTGCCATCGCCATCGCCAGAGCCGCGATCCCGATCTTCCGCCGCATGCCGTTCTCCATCACAGCCTTAGAGATATCGACGTCTCATCGCGACGGAAGTTCCGCGCAGCCGGCAGCCCTCATCTGATCGACAAGCACGTCTGCCCCAGCCGGCCGTCGTTGACAGCCTCGTCGCCGCCTCGCAAGCTGCGTTGCCTTCTCCGGGGAGGAGCCAGAGCGAGGAGCGGGAGGGACAGTGGCCAGCGAGGAACAAAGCTTCGTCGAGTATTCCTGCAGCGACAAGATCGCGACGATCACGCTGAACCGGCCGGACAAGCTCAACGCGGTCAGCGACGAGGTGGTGGCGCAGTTGGCCGAGGCGCTGCGCCGCTTCGACCTCGACCCCGAGGCCGAGGTGGCGATCCTCAACGGCAAGGGCCGCGCCTTTTCAACGGGCGCCGATGTCCGCCAGCGCCAGCTGCGCAGCCGCGAGGAATTCGAGAAGCTCGGCGGCCCGCAGGGCTGGGGCACCAATTCGGCCGACCTCCTGACTCGCTCGGTCAACTGGAAGCCGGTCATCGCCGCGGTGCACGGCTACGTCCTCGGTCTCGCCCTCGGCCTCACCCTCGAATGCGATCTCATCGTCGCCGAGGCTGGCACGAAATTTCAGCTGACCGAAACCTCGCGCGGGCTCGGCGCGTCGCGCTACTGGGCCTTGTTCCACTATCGCAACGCCGCCGCCTTCGGCGAGGAGATCGCGCTGACCGGGCGGTTCTTCACCGCCGAGGAAGGCCTCGCCGCCGGGATCTTCAACCGGGTTGCGCCGACCGGGCAGCATCTCGACGTGGCTCGCGAGCTGGCTTTGGCGGTCGCCAAGAACCCGCCGCTTTCGGTTCGCACGACGGTGCGCACCCGGCGCTGGTACCTGGAGCGCATCACCCGCGAGGCGCAATTCATCGCGGCGCCGTTCCGCCTCTATTTGACCGAGGATTTCCAGGAGGCTGCCCGCGCCTTCACCGAAAAGCGCCCGCCGCGCGGCTTCAAAGGGCGCTAGGGCGTGATGACTATCCTCTTAGTCGTCATTCCGGGGCGCCGCAGTGCGGCGAACCTGGAACCCATATTCCAGAGGCCCGTGTTCATGGGTTCCGGGTTCCTCCGCTGCGCTCCGGCCCCGGAATGACGGCGAAAGGCACGGAGCGCGCCAACCGGCCACTGGCCGGGGTCGTCGTGCTCGATTTCGGCCAGGTCTACCAGGGCCCCTATGCGACGATGCTGATGGCCAAGGCCGGGGCCGACGTGATCAAGATCGAGCCGCCGCAGGGCGAGCCGCTGCGCCGACGTGCGCCGCCGGGGAAGAGCACGACATTCCCGATCGCCATGCTCAACGGCAACAAACGGGCGATCACCCTCAACCTGAAGGACATGCGCGGCCGCGATCTATTGCTTCGCATGGTCGAGAAGGCCGACGTGCTCTTGGAAAATTTCGCGCCCGGCGTCATGGACCGGCTCGGCGTCGGCTGGAGCGTCGTCGGCCGGATCAATCCACGCCTCGTCTATGCCTCGGGCTCGGGCTACGGCCTCTCCGGTCCCGATCGCGACAATTTGGCGATGGATCTGACGATCCAGGCGATCTCCGGCCTCATTGCCACCACCGGGTTTCCTGACGGGCCGCCGGTCAAGGCGGGGCCGGCGGTCGTCGATTTCATCTCGGGGATTCACCTCTATGCGGCGACGATCACCGCCCTCTTCGAGCGCGAGCACACCGGACGTGGCCGCCTCGTCGAGGTGGCGATGGAGGAGGCCGCCTACGCGACGCTGACCTCGCCCCTGCAGGCCTATTTCGAGAGCGGCAAGGTGCCGCCGCGCACCGGCAATTCGAGCCACGGCCGTGCGCCGCTCGGCGTCTACCCGACCAGGGACGGCTATGTTGCCCTTAATGTTGCGGTTGAAGAGCACTGGCATAATCTATTGAAAGCAATGGCAAGGGAGGAATTGCGCGACGATCCGCGCTTTGCCGACAACGCGGCCCGTGTCGCCCACATGGCCGAGACCGACGCGGCGATCGGCGCCTGGACCTCGACCCTCGGCAAGATGGAAGTGTTCGCCATCGCCAAGCGGTACCGCATCCCATTGGCGCCGGTGCGCGAGGTCGACGAGGTGATGCACGACCGCCACATGCACGAGCGCGGCTTTCTCGCCGACATCGTGCACGATGAGATCGGCGCGCTGACGGTGCCGAACTCGCCGTTGCGCTTCCACGGCGCCGACCCAGTCGAGGCCACCCCCAGCCCTAAGCTCGGCCAGCACAACGCCGAGATTTACGGCGGCTGGCTCGGCCTTTCGGCCGACGAGATCGGCGATCTGAAAGCGGCCGGCGTCATTTGATCCCCGCTGGCTTGGCCCGGCTTCACCCAAAGGACTGGCATTCCCGGCGAAAGCCGGGACCCACCAATCCGCTGCCGAGACGTTGACGAGTAGATCCCGGCTTTCGCCGGGAATGCGGGTGGAGCGTTGCGGCGAACCTAGTGGAATTTCGCGCTAGCCGCCTGGATCGATCCGGACCGTCACCGCGGCGCTGGCGATGATTGCGACATCGCCCGATGTGTCGTCCGACACGTCGAGCCCGCCTTTGACGACCCTGACCGTGACCTCGCCGTGCGGCAGCGCCGCCTTGACCCGCTCAGGCGCGACCCGGTCGGGGCGCTGAACCCCGATCGTGACCTCGACCTGCATCTTTCGGGAATCGAGCCCGAGGCTGCGGATCAACGACAGCGAACTGTGGTGGATCGCATCCTCGACCGCGCGCACCGCCGCCTTGGTGTAGTCGCCGCCGTGCAGGTCGTTGCCGCTGCCGAATTCGGTGATCACCCGCTTCAGCGTCATGCCCGCGCTCCCGGCAGATCGAGGCGGATGACGGCGGCGGCGTTGGCGACGACCGTCGTGTTGGTCCCCTCGTCGTTCCTGATTTCGAGGCCGCCCTCGACGACGCTGACGGTCCCGCTGCCGTGCGGCAGCACGGCCAGCACCGCCGCCTTGTCGACCAACTCGGGACGCGGCACGCCGATCGTCACCTCGACCTGCATCGCATCGACCGGCAGACCGAGCGCGTTCGCCACCGAGAGCGAATTGTGCCACAGCGCGTCGCGCAGCGCGCGCACCGCCGCCTTGGTGTAGTCGGCGCCACGGATATCGGTCCCCATGCCGATCTGCAACACCATGCGTTTCAACGCCATCTGAGGCTCCCCGCTAGTCCGCGGCGCTCTGCACCCGGCGCTCGGCCAGGCCGATCCTGCGCTCTGCGCCGACCCGGCGCTCCGCAGCAGCCCGCCGTTCGAACGCCGCCCGGCGCTCCGCGGCGGTCGCTGGTTCCACCGCGGTTCGTCGCTCCGCAACGGCTCTTCGATCGCCGTTAACCCGGCGCGCCGCCAGCCTTCTATCAGCAGCCCCGACCCGTCGCTCGACTGCCCCCATTCGCCTCTCCTGTTGTGATGCCCCGCTTTGCCGCGATCATGACATAGCGATACCAGCGGTGCCAGATGCGCCAAGCGCGGATGAGGCAAACAGGCTTGGCGGGATCGGGCGGTTTTGCCAAAGTGTCGTGATGAATGCCGAGAGCGAGACCGCCGCGCTGGCCCGCCTGATCGAGCGGGCGCGCCGTGCCGTCGTGTTTACCGGGGCCGGGATAAGCACCGAGTCGGGGATCCCCGATTTCCGCAGCCCCGGCGGCATCTGGACGCAGATGGCGCCGATCTACTTCGACGATTTCCTCGCCTCCGAGGCGGCGCGGCGCGAGACTTGGCGACGCCGCTTTGCGATGGAGGAAGCCTTTGGCGGGGCCGAGCCCAATCGCGGCCACCGCGCGGTCGATGCGCTGGTGCGGCGCGGCAAGGTCGACACCGTCATCACCCAGAACATCGATGGGCTGCACCAGGCGTCGGGGGTCCCGGCCGAGAAAATCGTCGAGCTGCACGGCAACACGACCTACGCGACCTGCCTCGACTGCGGGACGCGGCACGAGCTCGGCGACATCCGCGCTGCCTTCGAGCGCGACGGCACGGTGCCGTATTGCGTGCGCTGCCATGGCATGGTCAAGACCGCGACGATCTCGTTCGGCCAGGCGATGCCGCAGGAGGCGATGCGCCGGGCCGAGATCGCGACGCTGGCGGCCGATTTGTTCATCGTGCTCGGCTCGTCGCTGGTGGTCTACCCGGCGGCCGGGTTTCCGGAGCTCGCCAAGCGCAATGGCGCCGCGCTGGCGATCGTCAACCGCGAGGCGACCGGGCTCGACGAGATTGCCGATCTGGTGATCCACCACGGCATCGGCGATACCCTGGGCGCCGCGGTCGGGGTCAATTGACGCCCGAAGGGCGTCACCCCCGCGAAAGCGGGGGTCCAGGATTGCGGCTCTGGATTCCCGCTTCCGCGGGAATGACGGCGATTATCTGGAGGGCATCGATGAGGCTCGAAAACAAGGTCGCGCTGATCACCGGCGGCGCCTCGGGCATGGGGGCCAGCATGGCGCGGATCTTTGCCCGCGAAGGCGCCAAGGTGGCGGTCTGCGACATGCTGGAGGACGAAGGCAAGAGGGTTGTCGATGAGATCACGCGGGCGAACGGCGCGGCGATCTT
>DASYUS010000274.1:0-11901 GCA_036000945.1 Allostellaceae bacterium | reverse complement strand
AGGCGCTCGTCATCCATCTGCGCGACGTATGCAGCGGCGTTCCAGGCGGCGAACAAGGTCGACGTGCCGATCGAATCGGCGATCTCGCTCGGCAGCGTGTGCATGTCGTAGCGGAACAGCGAGCGGGCATCGGCGTAGGCGCCGAAATTGAGGTCGCGCCCGGCGCTGCCGAGCTCGGTCTTGGTGGCGCGCAATAGCGCGTGGCGGTCGGTGGTGAACGGGGCTTCGTCCGGCCAGATGCGCTGGATGATCTCCAGCCCCGGGTCGTTGCCGTGCGAGTGGATCGCGATGAGGCGGCCGCCGGGCGCCAGGCTGCGCGCCAGCGGGGCGATCACCCGGCGCGCCTTGAATTCAAGCGGAGCTCGGGCGCGATAGGGCTGCGAGGCGATCACCAGGTCATAGTCGGCGCGGGTCAGCCCGCGCCGCGGCCGCACCTGATCCAAGAGGAATTTGTGGTCCTCGCGGTAGATCACCAGCACGATCGGCTTCTCGTAGACCGGGTTGCCGGTGGTGCGGCTGGCGAGGGCGCGCCAGTGCTCGCCGAGAAAATCGCGCAGATCGGTGATCTGCGTTTCGAAATCGTGCGCGGTGCTTCCCTGGAGGGCGAGTTCGTGCCAGACGAGGCTGGTCGCCGCGGTCACCGAATTCGGCGTCAGCCACGGCGCTTCCGAATAGTACATGTTGGTCATGACCAGCACCGTCGCCGGGTGCTCGTAGAGGCGGTCGGGCATCTTTTCGAGCACCAGCCGGACGTCTTCGAGGCTGATCTCCTTGGCGACGATGTAAAACGGCATCGTCGGAAACCGGTAGTGCATCGCCCGCATGGTGCGCGCCAGCACCGTGCCGTCGCCGGTGCCGGCGTCGAACACGCGCAGCGCCGGCGGCCGGGGGTGGATGTTGCCCAACTCCATCCCGACACGTTGGGCAATGACCCACTTCTCGCTGCACGTGGTAACGAACAGCAAGTATTTCTGGCGATTGTCGTAAAAGCGAAAGTTCTGGGTCGATGCGGGACCGGGCGACGTAGTGGGCAGCGGCGCCGGCAGCGGCGTGCCGTTGACGGCGGCAGGTGGCTCGCCGACGATGAAGGCGTGCACGCGATCGACGGTGTCGGTCGTCACCCGGCCGCCCATGCGTAGCCGGCTGACCAGCTTGCCGTCGTTGACGGCGCGGCGGCCGAATGTCGATTCGGCCATGCGCGCGCGGCGACAATACTCGGCGATGTCGCGCAACAACGCTTCGCTCATCGAGCGACCTTTCCGGTTTCCTTGCCGCCAATTCAGCCGCACGCGGATTTTTCGGTCAACCATAAATCTGCCCACTCAGAAAGTGGGCATTGTAATGGGATTTATCCCCACGACATCGCGGCCGGCCGGCCGGTGCTCTCTTGGCGACCGCTTGCCTCGACCCGCCCGGCCCCCGCTATGATGGCGCGGCGCATCGTGCGCTGCCGCGGGAGGAAAGAGCATGGCGACGCAACAGCCGATCGTTGAAGCCGATTTCATCGTGATCGGAGCCGGCTCGGCCGGCTGCGCCGTGGCGGCGCGGCTGAGCGAGGACCCCGCGGTGCGGGTGGCGCTGCTCGAAGCCGGCGGCGAGGACCGAAACCGCTGGATTCACATCCCGCTCGGTTTTGGCAAGACCTTCGCCGACCCCAGCGTCAACTGGTGCTACGAGACCGAGCCCGACCCCGGTGCCGGCGGCCGCCGCGTGTTCTGGCCGCGCGGCAAGGTGCTCGGCGGCTCGTCGTCGATCAACGGCATGGTCTATATCCGCGGCCAGGCCGAGGATTTCGACCATTGGCGCCAGCTCGGCAACACCGGCTGGTCGTCGAGCGACGTCTTGCCCTACTTCCGGCGCGCCGAGCATCAGGTCCGTGGCGCCGACGCGTTCCACGGCACCGGCGGCCCGCTCGCCGTCTCCGATGTCGAACGCCACCCGATCGCCGAGGCATTCATCGCCGCGGCCATCGATCTCGGACACCCACGCAACGACGATTTCAACGGCAAGACCCAGGATGGCGTCGGCTACCACCAGACGACGACCCGCCAGGGGAGGCGCTGCTCGACCGCGGTCGGCTATCTGCGGCCGGCGATGCAGCGGGCCAATTTGCAGGTCATCACCGAGGCGCTGACCGAGAAGATCCTGTTCGCGGGCCGCCGCGCGGTCGGCGTCCAGTTCCGCCGTGGCGGGCAGGCGATGACCGCCCGCGCCCGGCGCGAGGTCATCTTGTGCGGCGGCGCGATCAACTCGCCGCAATTGCTGCTCCTGTCCGGCATCGGGCCGGAGGCGCAGCTCGCCGAGTTCGGCATCCCCGTGGTGCAGCATCTGCCGGGGGTCGGGCAGAGCCTGCAGGACCATTATTCGGCGCCGGTCAAGCTCAAGGCGCGGCTGCCGGTCACCGTCAACGACGTGATGCTGAGCAACGCAAAGAAGCTGAAGGCCGGCCTCGACTACTACATGTTCCGCCGCGGCCCCTTGGCGATGATCAGCTCGCCGGCGGCACTGTTCGCGCGCACCCGACCGGAGTTGGCCTCGCCCGACATCAAATGCTCGATCTCGCCGTTCAGCGCCGAGCGTCCGCAGGACGGGCTGCACAAATGGTCGGGCTTTACGATGATCGCCTATCAGCTCCGCCCGGAAAGCCGCGGCGAGATCAAGCTGAAAACCGCCGACCCCGCCGACCCGCCGGCGATGCATCCCAACTACCTCGCGACCGAGACCGATCAGCAAACCCTCGTCGCCGGGCTGAAACTGTGCCGCCGGATCCTCGGCCACCCGCAATTGGAGCGCTTCATCGCCTCCGAATTTCTGCCCGGAGCCGAGATTCAGACCGATGACGAGCTGCTGGACTACGCGCGACGTCGCGGCGGCACGGTCTATCACCCGACCAGCACCTGCAAGATGGGGGTCGATGCGATGGCCGTGGTCGATCCCGAACTCAAGGTGCGCGGGGTCGACGGGCTGCGCGTCGCAGACGCCTCGGTAATGCCGACCGTCGTTTCCGGCAACACCAACGCCGCGACGATCATGATCGGCGAGCGCTGCGCCGACCTGGTGCGCGAGCGCATCAACCTCGCGGCATGAGGCGGCAAGACCGTAGGCAGCGCCGGCAGGCTGTGCAAAAATGCCGCACGCCGCCGCGGGCTGAAAAGGAGCCTCCACGATGACCGAGAGAACCGCCGAATCCGTCGGGAATTTGGGCTATCACGCGCACATCTACTACGACCCGGCGAAGACCCGCGGCATCGCCGAGCGCGTGTGCGCGGCGGCCGAGCAACAATTTCGGGTCGAGAATGACGGGTTTCGTGATGAACCGCGCGGGCCGCATCCAATCTCGAATGTCCTGCTCGTCTTCAAGCCCGACCAGTTTGAGCATGTCGTTCCGTGGCTGATGCTGAACCGGGACGGGCTCGACGTGCTGGTCCACCCGCTGACCACCGACGCCGTCGAGGACCACCGGGGCTACGCCGTCTGGCTCGGCAACCCGGTCCCGTTGAAGCTGCACACGCTGCCCAACGGTCGCGGCGGCCGGCTGCCGAGCGGCGTTTCTCCATAACCTTTCGTCGCCCCCGCGAAAGCGGGACCCAGAGCAACCGCCGATGCCCGTGGGCGCCGGGTTCCCGCTTTCGCGGGAATGACGGCATGAAGGGAGGAAATGCATGCTGCCGCGCCATGAAAACGAGCTGCTGACCCGGATCGGTCCCGGCACACCGATGGGCGAGACGATGCGGCGGTATTGGATCCCGGCATGCCTCGCCTCCGAGATCGCCGAGCCGGATTGCCCGCCGGTGCGCGTGCGCCTCTTGGGTGAGGACCTCGTCGCCTTCCGGGACAGCGACGGCCGCATCGGCCTCATCGACGAATTCTGCCCGCATCGCCGCGTCTCGCTCTATTTCGGGCGCAACGAGGAATGCGGTCTCAGATGCGTCTATCACGGCTGGAAGTTCGACGTCGACGGCAACTGCCTCGACCAGCTCAATGAGCCGCCGGAGCACCAGTTCAAGCAGCATATCCATATCACCGCCTACCCGACGGTCGAGCTCGGCGGCATCGTCTGGGCCTATATGGGGCCACCGGAAAAAATCCCGGCGCCGCCCAAATTCGCCTGGACGCAGGAGCCCGAGAGCCACCGCCACGTCCCCAAGGTGATCCAGGACTGCAACTGGCTGCAGGCGCTGGAGGGCGGGGTCGACACCGCGCACGCCCCGATTATGCACCGCCTCCTGAAGGACGATGCACGGCGCGGCGGCGTCAAGCCGTCAAATCCATATGTCCGCGCCGGGGCGCCCTCGCTCGTACTCGACATCACCGATTACGGCTACCAATACGCCGGGATCAGGCGGCTCGGCGGCGACCAGATCCACGCCCGGACCTATCATTTCATCATGCCGTTCCACCAGATCCGCTACTCGACCTCGGAGCGCGGCCTGCCGACCGATGCCGGCCATATCTGGGTGCCGATCGATGACGAGACGTGCATGGTCTACAACTGGTGCTTCAGCAAAACGGACGCGCTCGACGCCACCGACCGGCTGGAGCGCGGCCTCGGCAACGGCCCGATCCACGTCGACCAGCAAACCTTCCGCTCGAAGGCGCGGCTCGACAACAATTACCTGATCGACCGCGCGGTGCAGAAGACCGAGAGCTACACCGGGATCGACGGCGTCAACGTCCAGGACCGCGCGATCCAGGAGAGCATGGGCAAGATCGTCAACCGCTTGCCGGAACACCTGGGCCCGGCTGACAAGGCGATCGCCTATATGCGGCGGCTGCTGCTGCAAGCGGTGAGGACGGTTGGGGAGGGCGGCACGCCGCCTGGCGTCGCGCCGACCTACTACACGCTGACGACGGGGCTCGACGTCCTGTCGAAGGACGCCGACTGGCGCGCGGCGCTCGCGCCCGACATCACCCCCGACAAGATCCTGCAGACCGTGTAGCCCTGCCGCCTCCCTTGTCGTCCAGGGACCCCACCCCTCAACTGTTTGTGCGGTGGCGCGGTGGATCCGGCTTTAGCCGGGACGACAATTCTAAGGACATGAGGATTTCGGCCTTCGTCGGGGTGGTTGCTACCGTCCCCGGCCGAGCATGTCCTGGATCATCTCGGTCTGGATCTGTTGGATCTCCAGGAGATGCGCCCATTGGTGGTGGATCAGGAGGTCGAGCTTTTCGCCGATCGTCCGGACCTCGAGCTCGGCCTTCAGATTGACCTGATAGTCGTTTTCGGCGCGCAGCCGATCGCGCGCCTCTTGGCGGTTCTGGCTCATCAGGATGACCGGCGCCTGCACCGCCGCCAGCATCGACAGCCCGAGGTTGAGTAGAATGTAGGGGAACGGATCGAACGGCTGAAACAAAAGATAGGTGCTGTTCGTGATGATCCAGAGGATCATCACGCAGAAGAACGTGATGATAAACCGCCAGCTGCCGCCGAATTCCGCCACCTTGTCGGCGACGCGCGCACCGAGCGTCAGCGATTGGTCGAACGCCCGGTTGAGGTTGCCGGCGACGATTGCGCCTTCGTGCAGGCTGCGCATCACCTCTTCCTCGACAGCGGAGAGCTCGCCGCGGTCCTCCTCCATCTCGGCGCGGACGTATTCGGTGCGGAAGCGGTTGAGGCAGGTGCGGCAGATGAACCCGGCCGGGTCCCAGGCGGGAAGCTTCGCCGTGATCAGGGCGACGATCCTCTCGCGCACCAGCGCCGCCGGCAGCACGTTGTGACCCGAGTAGGTGTTGCCGCAGACCTGGCAGCGGTGCGAGGCCGCGCCATGCCGGCGCTGGGCAGCATGCCGGGCGATGGCCGCCGGGATTTCGCCGTGAGCGGGGTCTGACATCGCTTCTCTCCTTCCGCGCAAACGCCGCATCATAACGGGGTTGCCGAGCGCCGATGTCGAGCAAACGCGGGCGTACGCCAAAACCGCTCCCCCTCGCCGGGAAATCGGCTATTCTGGCGGGAGCGGCCAAACGCGAAGGAGGAGTCGTCGCATGCTGCCACCGAAAGAAAACGAACTGATCACTCGCGTCGGCGCCGGGACGCCGATGGGCAATGCAATGCGGCGGTATTGGATCCCCGCCTGCATGTCACGGGAGATCGCCGAGCCCGACAGCCCGCCGGTCCGCGTCAAGCTGCTGGGCGAGGACCTCGTCGCGTTCCGCGACAGCGACGGCCGGATCGGTCTGGTCGACGAATTCTGCCCGCATCGCCGCGTCTCGCTCTATTTCGGGCGCAACGAGGAATGCGGCCTCCGGTGCGTCTATCACGGCTGGAAGTTTGACGTCGAAGGCAACTGCCTCGATCAGCTCAACGAGCCGCCGGAGCATCAGTTCAAGCAGCATATCCACCTCACCGCCTATCCGACGGTCGAAATGGGCGGTCTCGTTTGGGCCTATCTCGGCCCGGCCGACAAGATGCCGCCGGCGCCCAAATTCGCCTGGACCCAGGTGCCGGAGGCGCGCCGGCACGTCTCCAAGGTCATCCAGGAATGCAACTGGCTGCAGGCGCTGGAGGGCGGCATCGACACCTCGCACGCGCCGATCCTGCACCGCCTGCTGACCGACAACTCGACGCGCGGCGGGATCAAGCCGTCCTCGCCGTTCGTCCGCGGCAAGGCGCCCAACCTCGTCGTCGACGTCACCGATTACGGCTATCTCTATGCCGGTATCCGGCCGCTCGGCGACTCCGACGTGCATATCCGCAGCTATCATTTCGTCATGCCGTTCCACCAGATCCGGCCGTCGCGTTCGGAATCGGGGATTCCGTGTGATGCCGGCCACATCTGGGTGCCGATGGATGACTACAATAGCATGGTCTACAACTGGATGTACGCGACCACCGATGCGCCATTGACCGAAGAGGACCGGCGCGAATACGGCATCGGCAACGGCCCGGATTTTGTCGACCAGACGACATTCCGCTCGAAGCAGAACCGGTCGAACAATTACGGCCTCAACCGCGAGGTGCAGCGCACCGAGAGCTACACCGGGATCGACGGCATCAACCAGCAGGACCGCGCGCTGCAGGAAACGATGGGCCGCATCGTCGACCGCTCGAAGGAGCATCTGGGCCCCGCCGACAAGGCGATCGGCCAGGCGCGGCGCATGTTGCGCCAGGCGGTGAGGGTGGTCGAGGCCGGCGGCAACCCCGACGGCACTGGCACCAGCTACTACCACATCCGCGCCGGCGAGGAAGTGTTGCCGAACGACGCCGACTGGCACGCGATCCTGGCACCCGACATCACCAGGGAGAAGATCCTGCAGACGGTGTGACCCCGGCCGCGGCGGGGTAGACACCGCGCGGGTCATGACGGCGGGGGGAGGGTGCCTCGGCGGCGGCGTACATCGCAGCGGCCGAGGATCTCTTTACGATGGCGAACCTGTTCCCGCGCACCACCGGGCTGCCGATGACGGTCTGGGTCAGCCCGCGCGGCGCCACCCGCCACGCCGTCACGATCAAGGCGGGGCTCGTTCACGGCGATCAGGTGAGCCCGACGAATGCCGCGGTGGTCGGGGTGCGCCCCTGGCCGCATGTCGTCAGCGGCCGTCTCTTGCCCGCCGACGAAGCGGCGGTCTTCCGCTGGCTGGCGCTCAACGCCGCCGCGCTCGCCGCCTATTGGGATGGTCAGATCGACACGGTCCAACTGGGCCGGCTGCTGAAGCCGCTGTCCTAGACTTCAGGGGGGTCAGGCGGCTCGGGGGACCTCATCCGAGATCGGGTAGCGCATGGTCTGTCTGCTCGTATGTACCACGAGGGTGAATGCGCCCTTGAGGTGAGCAACCAGCGGTGTCGGCAGGGATAGCTCGCCGTCAGTCCAGGAGTGACCGCTCTCTGGAGCGTGACAGCCGCCGTCGGCGAAAAGCGGCGCGTCATGATCGAAAATGGTGACCACGCCGGGCTGCCAGAGAATGATCTGCCGGACCGCCACCCCCAGCCGGCGGTGTTCATGCCGGTTGAGCCCCACAAGCGACGGGACGGCGCTCAGCGAGCGCAGCAAGAGCGTATCGGCAGGCGGTGCGTCGAGGGTGCCGGCATCGGGAGCCGTCACGAAGATTGTGCTGTCGATGTTGTCGAACTGCAACGTCACGGTCCCGCTCGACCCTGCGATCGTCAGCCGGTCGTTGGTGGTGTCGGTGTTGATGATCGTGCCATCGGTACCGATTCCCCTCAGATCGATGATTTCGCTCGCCGCGTCGAACCCGGAGATCCTAACGCCGAGGGTACCGCTCGTATTGCTGAGCTCGAGGGTGGCGTTGTTGTCCGGGCCGAACGGTATGTTTTGAAAATTCATCAGCCCCAGCCCGTTGTAATCGACCGTCACCGGAGCGCCAGCGCTGCCCAACAGGCCCAGCGTATTGGCGGTACCGGAGGCCGCGACTGGACCGGTCAGCGTGAACCCCTGTCTGAGGGCCAGGAGGTTCTCCGACATCGGGCCTCCCGCGACCGCGGACAGCGGGACGGCGCGCCGCCCGCCGCGCTTTGAACAAACCTAACACGTCGGTAGCTGCTACCGTCAGCCGAGCCGGCGTCAGCGGCGCCGACAGAGATATTGACGGGCGCACCGGCGCAGGGGCTTATTGCCCCACTCGCCGCCGCCCTTTTGCCTTGAGGAGCTTGTCGATGGCCTCGCAGCCGTTTACCGGGGTATTGGTCCCGGTCCTGACCCCGTTCACCGCGTCGGGCGCGCCCGATGCCGGGCGGTTTGTCGCGTTCTGCCGCTGGCTGTTGGATCAGGGTGCCGACGGGCTGGCGATCTTCGGCACGACGAGCGAAGCCAACTCGATGTCGGCCGGGGAGCGGATGGAATTGCTCGACCGGCTGATCGCCGCCGGCGTCCCGGCGGCAAAGCTGATGCCGGGCACCGGCGCCTGCTCGATGACCGAGGCGGCGACGCTCATTCGCCACGCGGTCGGCCATGGCGTTGGCGGCGTTCTGATGCTGCCGCCATTCTATTACAAGGGGATGAACGACGACGGCCTCTACGCCTTTTTCGCCGGTGTCATCGACCGGGTCGCCTCCCCGGCGCTGCGAATGTACCTTTATCATATCCCGCCGCAGACGGTGCTCGGCCTCTCGCTCGACCTTGTCGGCCGGCTGATCGAGGCCTATCCGCAGACCGTCGTCGGGCTCAAGGACAGCTCCGGCGACTGGAACAACACCGCGGCGCTGATCGAGCGCTTCCCCGGCTTCTCCGTCTTCCCCGGCTCGGAAGTGTTCCTGCTCGACGGGCTGCGCGCGGGCGGCGTCGGCTGCATCACCGCTACCGGCAACGTCAACGTGCCCGGCATCCGCAAGGTCTACGAGAACTGGCAGACGCCGCAGGCCGACGCGCTGCAGGCCGAGATCACGCTGGCGCGCAAGACGATCCAGGCCTACCCGATGGTGCCAGCGCTGAAGCGCATCGTCGCGCATTTCCACCACGACCCGGACTGGGCCGCGGTGCGGCCGCCGATGGTGCCGCTCACCGAAGCGCAGTCGGCAGCCCTCCTCGGCGACCTCGCGAAGATCGGCTTCACTCTCGGGGAACGGCGCCGGGAGGCCGCCGAATAGGAGGAACCAGCCATGGCCACGGAAACGGCTCCTTCCCGCACGCCCGAGCGGCAGGCGTTTTACGACAAGATCGCGCCGTTGAACCTGGCGCCGTTGTGGGAAAAGCTGCACCAGCTCGTTACCCCCGAGCCGGTCACCGACTGCCTGCCCTATGTCTGGCATTACCGCGACGTGCGGCCGCATCTGATGGCGTCGGGCGGGCTGATCACAGCGCAGGAGGCGACACGGCGCGTCCTGATGTTGATGAACCCTGGTCTCGGCGGTGAAGCCTCGATCACCGGTTCGCTGTTTGCCGGGCTGCAGCTGATCCTGCCGGGCGAGGTGGCGCCGGCGCACCGCCACACGCAATCGGCGCTGCGCTTCATCATCGAGGGGAGCGGTGCCTACACCGCGGTCGACGGCGAGCGTACGATCATGCAGCCCGGCGATTTCGTCATCACCCCGTCTTGGACCTGGCACGACCACGGCAACGACAGTACGGAGCCGATGGTGTGGCTCGACGGGCTCGACATCCAGCTCGTCAAGCTGTTGAACGCCAGCTTCGCCGAGCCGGGCAGCGACGACGTGCAGCAGGTCACCCGCCCCGCAGGCGACAGTTTCGCCCGCTTCGGCCACAACCTCCTGCCGGTCGACTGGAAACCGCAGGTCAAGACCTCGCCGGTGTTCAACTACCCCTATGCGAGGAGCCGCGAGGCGCTCGACGCGCTCGACCGCAACGGGCCGCCCGACCCCTACCACGGGCACAAGCTGCGCTACGTCAACCCGGCCAACGGCGAGTCGGCGATGCCGACGATCGGCACCTTCATCCAGCTGTTGCCGGAGGGCTTTGCCGGCCGGCCCTACCGCTCGACCGACGGGACGGTTTACGTCTGCGTCGAAGGCGAGGGCGAGACCCGGATCGGCGACACCGTGCTGCGCTGGCAGCCGCGCGACATCTTTGTCGTGCCGGGCTGGATGACGCACACCCACCATGCCGGGGAGGAAGCGGTGCTGTTCAGCTTCTCCGACCGCCCGGTGCAGGAAAAGCTCGGCCTCTGGCGCGAGGCGCGCGGCAACGCCTAGCGCGGGCGCTTCAGTCAAGGTGATCGTGAGGGCAGGCGATGAAGTACGACCTCTTGATCCAAGGCGGCGAGGTGCTCGATCCCGGCGCCGGGCTGAAGGGCCGGCTCGATGTCGCGGTCAGCGGCGGCAAGATCGTCGAGGTCGCGCCGGCGCTGCCGGAGAGCGAGGCGCGCCGCACGATCAGCGCGCGCGGGCTCTATGTGACGCCGGGGCTCATCGACATCCACGCGCATGTCTTCGTCAATGCGCACGACATGGGCGGCCACACCGACCATTTCTGCCGCTCGACCGGGGTCACCACGCTGTGCGACGCCGGCAGCGCCGGCTCGGCCACTTTCCCCGGCCTGCGACACGTCATCGACCGCGAGGTGCATACCCGCATCCGCGCCTTCGTCAACCTGTCGGCGATCGGCATCACCGGCACCGCGCGCGGCGGCGAATTATCGCATTTCCCCTATGCCGACCCCGAGGGCTGCGCCCGCACGATCGCCGAAAACCCCGACCTCGCGATCGGCGTCAAGCTGCGCTACGTGCCGGGCATCGTCTGGGAGTACACCACCGAGCCGGTGAAGCTGGCGCGCCGTACGGCGGCAGTGGCCGGGGTGCCGCTGATGATCCACAGTCGTCGAAGCGCAGCGCCACGGCATCATCTTCGACTGCGCCCACGGAAGAAACCATATCAGCTTCCCGATGATCGAGAAAGCGCTCGACCAGGGTTTTCTCCCCGACACGATCTCGACCGACTTGACGCTCACCAGCGCGCTGCGCGGCCCGGTGTGGGATTTGACGACGACGATGTCGAAGCTCTTGCATTTCGGTATGAAGCTCGACGACATCGTCGCCTGCGCCACCGCGGCGCCGGCAAAGATCCTTGGCTACGACGGTACGGTCGGAACGCTCAAGCCCGGCGCCAATGCCGACATCGCCCTCATCGAGCGGCGCAACGGCAATGTCGACCTGACCGACAGCGACGGCAACACGATCACCGCCAAGGAGCGGCTGATCACTCGCATGACCCTGAAGGACGGCCGCGTCTGGTATGAGCGGCCGGAGGAATGATACTTCCCCCTCGCCGCTGGTGGTGCCAATTTCGTTCCGAGCTCACCAAATTATCGCATCCCCGGCGAAAGCCGGGGCCCACCGATCCGCTGCTGAGACGCTGATGAGTGGGTCCCCGCTTCCGCGGGGAAAGCGCAGTGGTGTTACGTCGCCGCGGCGTAAATTCGGTTTCAAGAGGGTGCAATGAGCGCTGCGGGCCGGATGTGGCCGGCCGCGCTCGCCGCGGTTTCCGGTAGCAC
>DASYUS010000273.1:0-3164 GCA_036000945.1 Allostellaceae bacterium | reverse complement strand
GATCGTGATCCAAGAGATCACCCAGATGCGCCGACGCTATCCTCGGCCAGGAGATTAAGGCTTGCCGCATGCGGTTCCACTTACAGGGGTTTGCGCCATAATACCGCGGATGAGCGCAGCGTAATCCGCCGCCATGGTCGGGAGGCTCGGCAGGTTACCTTTGCTCACGCGCCTACAGTGCGTTGCGGAAACAACGAATATAAATTTGCCATAATCACATTGCATCTTTCATCCTCTGAGCAAAATGCGGGAAGGGTGAGGATATGACGATGCCTGATGTCGGCCTGATCGGAACAGGAGAAACGGGTGAGCGCGACGGGCGCGGGCGCTTTGCGAAGGGATGCTCCGGCAACCCGGCGGGGCGGCCCCGAGGCATCCCCAACCCGGCGGCGCGCGCGGCGCTCTTGCTCGAAGGTGAAGCCGAGGCGCTGGTGCGGAAGGCGGTCGATCTCGCGCTCGCCGGCGACGCGGCGGCGCTGCGCCTCTGTCTCGACCGCGTGCTCGGGCCGCGCCGCGGCCGGCCGACGCCCTTCGACCTGCCGGCGATCGACAGCGCCCTCGACCTCCCCGCTGCGCTGGCGGCGATTGTCGCGGCGGCGGCGGACGGCACGCTCACTGCCGAAGAGGCGCTCGCGCTCGCGCAGGCGCTGGCGCCGCTCCCCGTCGCGCTGGAGGCGCGCGAGAAGGAGGAGCGGCTGCGAGAGCGGATTGCGCGTTACCTAAGATCGCGGGCGGGCGGCGGCTGACTTGCAGGCGGTAACGGCCCGGGTCTACTCGACCGGGACGAAGATGCAGTTGCGCACCTTGCCCTCGACCGCTTTTGACAGGTGGCCCTTGCCGGTCACGTCTTCGACGAGGATGACCTCGCCGGCGCCGATGATGCGGGCCTCGCCGTCGCTGGCGGTGATCTGGACGCCGGCGTCGAGGTTGATGATGTATTGCCGGCGCGGCGCCGGGTGCCAGTCGAGGTCGTAGTCGGGCTGCACCTCGCGGAAGATGATGCCGGTCGCCGGCAGCCGCTTCGACAATTTGCCGGCGCGGCCCTCCTCGGCCCATTCGACCTCGACGTCGCGGAAATGCGACTGGCCGCTTGCGTCGGTGTACAGGTTGTGGATCCGCATCTCCGTCTCCTCAGCGAATGATGGCGCGGGCGTCGTAGAACGCGTAGGGCGAGCCGTTGGTCCCGGCGGGGAGGTAGACCGCCGGCGGCGGCACGTGCCCGCCGAGAGACGGATAGCTGTAGTGCGGGAAGTTGTAGGGCGCGGTGACCAGCGCCGTTGCGACCACCCCGATGCCGCTGAAGATGCCGGACGCGATGCAGAACGGCACGATCACCAGCGACGGATTGCAGGCATAGGGAAAGGAATAATACGTGTACTGCGCTTTGGCGGGGGCGAGCGGCAGGGCGGCAAGCCCGGCGGCAAAGGCAACCGAAAGCGCGATCCGGCGGAGATGCATGGGGGGCCTCGCTGGAGGAAGGGGCCGGCAACGATGTACCGGCGCGGCACCAAACGCAACCATTTCGCAAGCTTGCCCCAAGGGTTAGCCACCGGGGGGCTGATCGATCGGGGGCCCCGAGCCATGCGCCGAAGGGGCACCGCTCGCGACAACACGTGCCTTGCATGCCCCCGACGCCGCCCCGATGATGCCGCGTTCCCTGTTGGAGATCGGCGGCGATGGAATTCGGCAGCTTCATGGAGTTTCCGCCGGTGGCGGGCCATCACGCCAATGGCGACGACAGCGCCGCGTTCGACCGCGCGCTCGACGAGGTCGAAACGGCCGAGCGGGTCGGGCTCGATGCGGTGTGGCTCGCCGAATTGCACGGCGCGCCGGAGCGCTCGGTGATGTCGGCGCCGATGATGGTGGCGAGCGCGATCGCCGCGCGCACCAAGACGATCAAGATCGGCATCGCCGTACAGGTGCTGCCGCTGTCGCACCCGCTGCGCCTCGCCGAGGAGGCGGCGACGATCGACCAGATCAGCCGCGGAAGGCTGATTTACGGCATCGGCCGCAGTGGCGTCGTGCGGACCTACGAGGATTACGGCGTCGATTACGGCGAAAGCCGCGAGCGCTTCGCCGAGACGCTGGAGATCCTGAAAGGTGTGTGGACGCAATCGCCGTTCTCCCACAAGGGCAAGTATTTCTCGTTCAACGCCGTGTCGGTAACGCCGAAACCCTGGCAAAAGCCCTACCCGGAACTGCGCATGGCGGCGGCGACGCCGGAGACTTTCCCGCAGATCGGCCGGCTCGGGCTGCCGATCTTTGTCGCGGTGCGGCAGGGGCCGTTCGTGCAACTGGCCGAGCACATCAAAGCCTATCGCGCGGCCTATGCGGCGGCCGGGCACCCGGGGCGTGGCCGGGTGTTCCTGCGCGTCCCGGCCTATCTCGCCGAGACCCGGGAGCGCGCCCGCGCCGAAGCGAAGGAGAGCCTGATGGGCTTCTTCCGTTATCAGGCCGAATTGGGGCGCGACTCGGCGCGGCGCGCCGGCGGCGAGGTCGCCGTGCAGCGGCTCAAGCGGGTCGAGCGGCTGGAGGCCCTGACCTACGAGGAAGCCCTCGCGACGCAGGTGGTGATCGACGAGCCGGACGGCTTCACCGCGCGGCTGCGCGAGGTCGAAGAGGAGATCGGCCTCGACGGCATCCTCGCCGAATTGAACTGCGGCGGCCAGATCCCGCAAGACCGCGTGCTGAACGCGCTGCGCCTGCTATGCGAAGAAGTAAAGCCGCGGTTTCATTGACCGGCACTCGCCAGAAAAGGCCCCTCACCCCAACCCTCTCCCCGCCAGCGGGGAGAGGGAGAGCTGTGGCACCGCCTCGCAAATGCGTTCCCTCTCCCCGCTGGCGGGGAGAGGGATAGGGTGAGGGGCAGGCCAAGGCGGATTACGCTGCGCTCATCCGCCCTACAGGCGCGTCGACGGCGCTGGCGGCGGGCTCGGGGAACAGCAGTTCCTCGTAGACGTCGATCGTCTTTGCGCACATCGCTTCACGGGTGTAGCCGGCAGCGACATGTGCCCGCGCCTGGCGGGCGAAGACCAGCCGCGAGGCGTTGTCGAGCCCCAGAGCCTTGCCGATCGCAGCCGCCAGCGCGTCGGCATCGCCCGGTGGGACCAGGACCCCTGTGCGCCCATCCTCGACCGCTTCAGCAAGGCCTCCAACGCGAGAGG
>DASYUS010000272.1:0-3661 GCA_036000945.1 Allostellaceae bacterium | reverse complement strand
CCACCATCGCGCTCGGTACGTTCGAGCGCTACCTGACGCTCTGGGTCGCGCTGTGCATCGTCGCCGGCGTCGTGCTCGGCCGCTTGGTGCCGGGGCCGTTCCAGGCGCTGGGGCGGATGACGGTCGCACAGGTCAACATCCCGGTCGCCGTGCTGATCTGGCTGATGATCGTCCCGATGCTCGTCAAGGTCGATTTCGCGGCGCTGCACCGCGTCGCCGATCAGTGGCGCGGCATCGCCGTCACCGTCGGGATCAACTGGCTGGTCAAACCGTTCAGCATGGCGCTGCTCGGCTGGCTGTTCCGCCCGTGGCTGCCGGCCGGACAGGTCGACAGCTACATCGCCGGCCTGATCCTGCTCGCGGCGGCTCCCTGCACCGCGATGGTGTTCGTCTGGTCGAACCTGACCGATGGCGAGCCGAATTTCACGCTGAGCCAGGTCGCCCTCAACGACACGATCATGGTGTTCGCGTTCGCTCCGATCGTCGGATTGCTCCTCGGCCTGTCGTCGATCACGGTGCCGTGGCAGACGCTCTTCCTCTCGGTCGTCCTCTATATCGTCGTGCCGGTGATCGCCGCCCAATTGTGGCGCCGCTCGCTGCTCTCGCGCGGCGGCGAGCCGGCTCTCGCGGCAACGCTGCGCCGGCTGCAGCCGGCCTCGCTCGCCGCGCTGCTGGCGACGCTGGTGCTACTGTTCGGGTTTCAGGGTGAGGAGATCGTGCGCCAGCCTCTGGTGATCGCTCTCCTGGCGGTGCCGATCGTCATCCAGGTTTACCTTAACGCCGGGATCGCCTACGGGCTCAACCGCGCGCTCGGGGTCGCGCACAATGTCGCCTGCCCTTCGGCGCTGATCGGCGCGTCGAATTTCTTCGAGCTGGCGGTCGCCGCGGCCATCGCCCTGTTCGGCTTCCAATCGGGGGCGGCGCTCGCGACCGTGGTCGGGGTGCTGGTCGAGGTGCCGGTGATGCTGTCGGTCGTGCGCATCGTGCTGCGCACGCGCGGCTGGTACGAGCGTGGCGCGGCCTAGCGGGCGAGTTGCGCGAGCGCCGCTGCGACTACCGAAGCGAGGTCGAAACGGCCACGCCGCAGATCGTGGCCGGCCGGCTCGATCGGGATGACCCTAGTCGGCGCCGGGATCGCAGAAATCGCCAGGTTCAACTCGGCGAGGGAGCCGAACGGATCGGCACTGCCCTGGACGAAGACGCACGGGACCTGAAGCCGCGGAAAATGCTCGGTGCGCAGCCGCTCTGGCTTGCCCGGCGGGTGCAGCGGATAGGAAAACAGCAGCAGCGCCTCGACCAGCCCCGGCTCGTCGGCCGCCAGCATCGCCGCCTGGCGCCCGCCGTAGGATTGCCCGCCCAAAATTATCGCCCCCGGAACGATGCCGCGCATGGCGGCGACGGCCCCACGCAGACCGGCGCGGTCGGCGGCGGCGCCGGCCGGCGACGGCGGCCCCGACGGCCGCCGTTGCCGAAACGGCAGGTCGATTCGCAGCGCGTGAAGCCCGGCATCGGCGAACAGCTCGGCAGCCTTCACCAGCAGCGGGGCGGTGCAGTTGCCGCCGGCGCCATGCGTCAGGACGATGCCGGCGCCGGCCTCACCCTGTGGCCGGTGCAGAAAACCGCGGACGCCCTCCGCCTCGAACCGCGCGACGCCGACGCTGGCGTCGCTCAATGAGCCGCCTTCTCGCAGTTGATCATCCACGGTGTGCCGAACTTGTCGGTCAGCATGCCGAAACGCTGGGCCCAGAAGGTTTCCTGGATCGGCATCGTCACCGCCTTTGCGCCAGCCGACAGCGCGCGGAAAACGCGTTCGGCCTCCGCCGGGCTATCGATGCTGAGCGTCACCGAGAAACCCTTCATCGGCTCGTAATGGTCGGGTGGGGCATCCGACGCCATCAGCACCTCGTCACCGATGCTGAGGCGGGCGTGCATGATCTTCTTGTGCCACTCGGGCGACACCTGCGCCTCCATCGGCGAGCCCTCGTGCGTCATCATAGCCTCGATTTTGCCGCCCAGCACCTCGGCATAGAACTTGAACGCCGCTTCGCATTGTCCGTCGAACATCAGATAGGGATTCACCTGCATCGTCTGCTCCTTTTCCAATCTGTTGGTTCTGAAGTTCGAATCGATCGCTCCCCTATATTGTCGTCCCTGCTCAGTCAGGGACGACAATTTCTAAAAAGCTGCAAGCGAACGAACTTCCGTTTCAGGAGACTAGCGTTTCGCTGCCACCGCAGCGCGCATGCGCTCCTCCTGCTCGCGCAGTTCGGGCGTCAGGTTCTCGCCGAAATCCTCGGCTTCGAAGACCTGGCGGATCTCGATCTCGGCGTCCTGGAACGGGGCCCGCTTGATCCGGTCGATCGCCTCCTGTTTCGATGCTACCTGCCACAGCCAGAAACCCGCGAGCAGCGCCTCGGGCGCCTCGCCAAACGGCCCGTCAACCACCGTCTGCCGCCCGCCGGCAAACCGCACCCGTGCGCCCTTCGAGCTGGGGTGCAGCCCCTCGCCCGCGAGCGTCACACCGGCCTTGACCAGCTCTTCGTTGAATTTACCCATCTCGGCCAGCAGCTCCTGCGATGGCAGGACGCCGGCTTCGCTGTCCTTGTTGGCCTTGACCAGAACCATGAATCGCATCCTCAATTCCTCTCGGCTATTGGGCAAAGCGCACGACGGCGATCGGCGGCAGCCGCATCTCGGGCATCATCCAGGAATCGCCGCCATCCTCGGAGGTCCACAGGCCGCCGGTGGTCGAGCCGAAAGCTAGGCGCTCGCCGCTTTCATCAACTGCCAGCGCGTGGCGCCACACCAGATCGTAGGCATGGCGCTGCGGCAGCCCGCGGCTCAACACCTCGAAGCTGCGGCCCGCGTCGCGTGTACGTGCGACGACGACCTTGCCGTCGGCGGGGAGGCGCCGCTCGTCCTTGATCGCAGGCACGAACCAGGCGGTCTCCGGATCGCGCGGGTGAGCAACGACGGCAAAGCCGAATTTCGCCGGCCGGATGGCTGTCAGCTCGCGCCAGTTCGCGCCGCCGTCGGTCGAGCGGAAGACGCCATTATGGTGCTGGCACCAGACGGTGTCGGGGTGCGCGGCGCAGCGCGCAAGGCGATGGACGTCCTGGGCGATCGGCTCTTCGCGCAGCTCGGGCGGCATGTATTCGGCGTACATGCCCCGATTGATGATGCGCCATGAGCCGCCGCCGTCGCGGCTGGCCCACACCCCGGCGGTCGAGACGCCGATGCGGATGTCGGCCGGGTCGCGCGGGTCGACCAGGACCGAGTTGATGCCCGGCTGCTCGCCGCCCGCGACGCCGCCCCATTGCCGGCGCTCAGGCATCCGCCACAGCGCCTCGCTGAGCGTCCATGACCGGCCGCCGTCGTCGGAGCGGAACAAGCCGCCCGGCATCGTGCCGCCCCAGAGGCGGCCGGCGACGCCGCCGGTCTCCAGCACCCAGATCGTGCCGAGCGACCAGGGGTGCGGGTCGTCCCCGACATCCTCGGGCTTGGGCGGAAACACCGGCACGGCCAGCTCGTGCCACGCCCCGCCGGGCTCGCGCCGCCACAGCTTGGCGCCGAAATGGCCGAGATCGAGCGCGGCGTACACCGCCTCGCGATCGGCCAGCACCGCCGTCACCGGATCGCCGAGGAACTGCGTGTCGACGAT
>DASYUS010000271.1:0-7318 GCA_036000945.1 Allostellaceae bacterium | reverse complement strand
CTGGATCCCGACGGCCGGCTTAGCCGGGAGATGTCCCCCGACCTCCTGCATTTCAGCGAGGCCGGCTATGCCCGCCTCGCGCCCCGCCTCAATGCGCTGATCGACGACCTCGTCGCCGCGCGCTGACGGCGCGACGACCTGGCAATTGTCATCCCGGCGCGAGCGACTATGCTGCGCGCCTTCCGCTCTACAGGTGAGACGATGGCGCACGGCACGCATTTCTTCATGAACCCGGGGCCGACCAACATCCCGGAGCGCATCCTGCGGGCGATGGACAGGGGCGCCATCGATTTTACCGGCGCGCAGTTCAAGGCGATCGCCGAGGAATGCTTTGCCGGGCTGAAACGCATCTTCAAGACCGAGCAGGCGGTCCTCGCCTATGCGGCGACCGGGCACGGCGCGTGGGAGGCGGCGCTCGTCAACCTGTTCTCGCCGGGCGACAAGGTGCTGCTCGTCGAAAGCGGCTATTTCTCGCTCAACTGGGGGATGCGCGGCGAGGCGTTCGGCCTGGCGGTCGAGACGCTGCCGAACGACTGGCGCCGGCCGATCGACCCGGCGCGGCTCGAATCCCGGCTGCGCGACGACCGCGAACACGCGATCAAGGCGGTGCTCGTCGTCCATTGCGAGACCTCGACCGGCGTCGTCAACCCGGTCGCGGCGCTGCGCCGCGCGCTCGACGCCGCAAAACATCCCGCGCTCCTCCTCGTCGACACGATCTCCTCGCTCGCCTCGATCGATTTCCGCACCGACGAATGGGGCGTCGATGTCGTCGTCGCCGGCTCGCAGAAGGGGCTGATGCTGCCAACCGGGATGTCGTTTACGGCGGTCAGCAAGAAGGCGCTCGCCGCCGCCGCGACGGCGAAGCTGCCGCGCGTCTATTGGGACTGGAAGCGCCTCCTCGGCCTCGACCCGAGCTTCCAGGGCTACTGGAACGGCACCGCGCCGGTGCACTTCTTCTACGGCATGCAGGAGGCGCTGCGCATGCTGGAGGAGGAGGGGCTCGACGCCGTCTTCGCCCGCCATCACCGCCTCGCCGAGGCGACCCGCAGGGCGGTGCGAGCCTGGCGCGCGAATGCCGGGCCGGAGGTTTATGCGACAGAGCCGGGCGCGCAGTCGAACACGGTGACGTCGGTCTTGGTGCCGGAGGGGTCGGACGCCGACAAGGTGCGGCAGACCGCGCTCGACCGGTTCAACGTATCATTGGGCGGCGGGCTCGACCGGCTGCGCGGGCGGGTGTTCCGCATCGGCCATCTCGGCGACCTCAACGAACCGATGCTGCTCGGCACGATCGCCGCGGTCGAAATGGCGCTGACGCTCACCGGCGTGCCGCACGGCAAGGGCGGCGTCGCGGCGGCGATGGAGTACCTGTCGGCGGAAGGCTAGGCTACGGCTGGCGGTCGATGCGCGCGACGCCGCTGAGATCCTGCGACCAGGAGAGCGCCGAGCGGAACCAGCCCTGGCGCGACGGTTTCAGCTCGGCGCGGCAATCGAGCGTGCCGACCCGGAGGCCGTAGGAGCTGGGATTGGCGTCGGCCGAGGTCGCCCACAGCGGCGTGCCGCAATCCGGGCAGAAGCCGTGCGCCCGATGGGTGCCGCTGTCGGCGGTCGTCTTGACGTAGGTCTTCGGGCTCCCGCTCAACAGCCGGAACGTGCCGGGCAGGCTCCCGACATTGACGCGAAACGCCGACCCCGACAGCGTCTGGCAATCGGTGCAATGGCAGATCCTGACCTGCGCCGGATCGATCTCCGCCTCGAAGCTGATCCTGCCGCAATGGCAACGCCCGGTGACTTTCATTCAGCAACCTCCTTCGGCGACGCTCCGGCCGGCATCCGCGGCCCGGCTATGACTGTTTCGAGCGCAGCTCGGCGAGTGCGCGTTCGGCGTCTTGCTTTAGCGGCGGAAGATCGTTCTGAATCGTGTCCCACACCATCGCGGTCTCAATGTCGTCATAAGCGTGACGCAGGCGGTTGCCCATCCCGCGGATCGCGCGGGAAGGCTGGTCGGGCATCAGGTCGGTAACCCGCGTTCCCAGACGGACCACCGCTTCGCAGATGCGTTCCAGACATCGCTCCGCTGCGTCGCGCGTCCGGTCGTCGGCCTCGAACATTTCTCGGGTGTACCCGCTCAGGTAGCCCTCGATTTTGGCAATGTTTTCCAGAATGTCTTCGAGGCATTCCACAGGGTCGTGCTTAAAAGACACGACGGCGGTCCCGATCGACATTGGCCCGGAGCCGCGGTTTTTGGATCGGCTCCGGGAGGAGATCGACCTTGCGCCCGAGCAAGTCGCAAAGCTTAAGCTCAAGCTGCGCCAAGCCAATCAGCGTTATGTGCTTGTCGCGATCGAGTTCGACGGCAAGATCGATGTCACTGTCGGGGCCAGCGTCGCCGCGCGCGAGCGAGCCAAACAGCGCGAGATGCCGGATCCCGCCGGCCCGCAACTCCGCTGCGTGCGCTTGCAAGCAGGCGATAACCTCGTCGGCCGCTATCGCAGTTTCCGCGCTCATCCGTTCTCCAAAACACATTATAACATGGCGAGCCGCCGCCTCGCAGCGAAGCTGATCCCGCTGCAATGGCAGCACCCGGTGACTTTCATTTCCCGTTCCTGCGGCCCCCGCCCATCGCCGGCCGACTACAGTAGAGCCACCCGCTTATCCCTCAGCTGGCTCGAAGTAGTTTTCGTCAATACGCTTGAGTTCGATCGTCCGCGAGGTATGAACGGCCACGCCATGCTTGACGAGAAGAAGCGTCAATTGCTCCCCGTCCAGCAGGATAAGGCGCTGGGGCGTCGCCCTCTTGGCAAATTCGCGCGCTTGAGCGGAGAAATAACTCGTCGTCACGAATACGCCCTTTACGGCGCCGTGACCAACAAGTGCGCCGATAAACGCCTGGATATCTCTGATTCCAACGGCATGTTCTGCGCCATAACGTTTTGCTTGCAGATAGACGACATCGAGGCCCAGCCGATCTTCCGTGATGATCCCGTCGACCCCCTCATCACCCGGACCCCCAACCTGTTGTCCGCCGCCTCCCGCGCCATATCCCATCGCAAGCATCAAGTCTACGATAAGGCGTTCAAATAGGGCTGGGGTTGAGCAACGGATCCGATCGAGCAAGTCAGTTCGCAGTGCCGCGCTGAGTTCTTCATAAGCGGCATCGATTCGTTCTACCGGAGTTTGCGTAGGAGTTCCTTCCAGAATGAGAGAGGCGGACGATGAGTTACCACTCAGCCCCTGGACGCTCCCAGTGCGAGATCGTTTTCGAAACGCATTGAATTCCGTAAACCGAGACAATAGCTGATTGTCGATCTTGGGTGGATTCTCCGCGAGGACGACTTCTCCTCTTTCCGTTATCTGAAGAACGCCTCGGCGAGGTCGAGACAGAAGCCCGGCCTGGACGAGATAAGTGGCGGCCCATTGAACCCGGCTGCTAAATACAGGCGTCCCACCCGGCAGCAGAATTTGTCGATCTTCCGCAGTAATCTGCAACTGCTCCGCCAAAACCGTAACGGCGCTCTGCACTGCGCGCTCTCCACCGGCAAGGCAGCGGAGAAGTGGAAGCATTAGGGATTCATAATCGGGAATCTCCATGGCGAGACGAGTAGCGGTACTCTGACATCCGGTCAATGCCTGCTGAGCCGCGAGTTTCCCGTGCCCGGCCGTTCAAAACGCCCACAGCCCCAAAAATCCCGTCGCCCTGGCGATCCCGGCGGTCCTGCTGTCGGTTGCGGCACATTACCTGAGCCTGTGGCCGGTATCCCCCTTTGTCGTCGGAGTGCTTGCTCTGGGTGCATTACTCGCTGCTTGTCGTTGATCCGCTTATGCTCGCGGCATACATATCGGTCTCGATCTATGACGCTGGGAAAGAATTGGTCCGCTACATGAAAGGCCTGTGATTTGTCGAGGAATCACGGAAAAGCATTTGATCTGGGCGGCTTTGGCCCCGCCTTCCGCGAATCCTGCGATCTGGGCGCCGCAGGTCGGTCCTTTAAGGCCGGGTTCAGAGACGGGGCGGAATTCCTCGCCGTGCAGCTTCGGTCCGCCGTTGCGGCCTTGCGCGCCAAGAGTGGGCGGAGGGGCTCAAAATCGCGCTTCCCCCGCGGCCCTTCTCGAAAGAGGCCGTAGCCGGTCCGTCTAGAACGCTCCCAGTCCCAAAATCCCGTCCACCGGGTCGATGCCGGCCAGGACGCGGCGGCCGATCAGGTCTTTGAGGGTCTCGGTGGTGCCGCCGCCCAAGGTGCCGTAGCGGGCGCCGCGGTAGAAGCGGGAGACCGGAAACTCGTCGGTGAAACCGTAGCCGCCGTGCACCTGGATCGCCTCGCTGGTGACGCGCAGCGCCATCTCGTTGACGGTAATCTTGGCCGCGGCGGCGAGGAGCGGGTCGGGGAACGGGTCGGCCGAGGCGCAGGCGCGGTAGAGGATCGAGCGGCCGGCTTCGATGTCGCGGTACATCTCGGCGAGCTTCCAGCGCATCCCCTGGAAATCGGCGACCGCGCGACCGAAGACGCTGCGCTCCTTGGCGTATTTGACCGCCTCCTCGAAGGCGCCCTCGGCGAGGCCCAGCGAGATCGACGGGTTGAGGCAGCGCTGCGTGTTGAAGGCGTTGAGCAATTTGCGGAAACCGTCTTCGAGGACGAGGTTCTCCGGCGGCAGCTCGACATTCTCGAAGCGGATCTCGTGCAAATTCTCGCCGCCCATCGTGTGGTAGCTGCCGGTGACCGAAAACCCGGGCGTCCCCTTCTCGACGAGGACGCAGCCGATCCCCTCGCGCCCCGGCTTTTTGTCGACGCGGGTGAAGACGACGAACATGCCGGCCTCCTCGGCGCGGCTGATCAGCGTCTTGACGCCGTTGAGCCGGAGCTTGTTGCCGACCCGGTCGGTGTTGGTCTTGTAGTTGGCAACGTCGGTGCCGGCGTCGGGCTCGGTCATGCAGATCGCCAGGAGGCACTCGCCGCTGACGACGGCCGGCAGGATGCGGCGCTTGATCGCCTCGGGCGCGTAATGCGCGATGATCCGGGTCTGCACGCCGACCTCGCCGAGGACGGCCATCGCCGTCACATAGCAGGTCTTGGCGATCTCTTCGAGGACGAGCGCGGTGTCGAAGACCGGCAGCCCGAGCCCGCCATATTCCTCCGGCACCGCCATGCCGAGGACGCCCATTTCGGCCAGCGGCCTCATGTTGTCCCACGGGAAGGTGCCGTCCATCCAGCGCGGCGCGCGCTCGCGAAATTCGCTCTGCGCCAGCGCGCGGATCGTCGAGACGAATTGGCGCTGCTCGTCGGAAAGGGTCGGGAACACGGGGCCTCCAACTTTGTAGGATGGGCTAAGCGTAGCGTAGCGAAGCCCATCTTGCTTGTCCGGCCGAAATGATGGGCTTTGCGGCACTCGGCCCATCCTGCGCCCGGCGTCGAGAGCACGCCGCTGCGGTCACTCCCGGCCGGTGTAGCCGTGCCTTGGGTCCGGGCCCGGGTCGCGCCCAGCGGCAACTTCGGCGAGCCGGCCGAAATAATGGGCCCAACCGTCGGCGTGGCTGGCGCATTGCTCGGCATTGGGGAGGCCGGTATGGGTCAGCCGCAGCAGCGTGCCGTCCGGCTGCTCGATCAGGTCGATCTCGACGAGGCTCGACCCCGGCGGCACCTCCTCGCTGCCGTCCCAGCCGAAGCTGTAGGCGAGGCGATGCACCGGCACGACCTCGCGGAACGAGCCGCGGGCGAAGCGAGCCCCGGTGACATTGACGAGATAAAGCCCGCCGGGCTGCGGCTCGAGCTGCGCTTCGGTTCCCATCCAGCGCAGGATCTTCTCCGGATCGGTGAGGAGGGCGAACACTGCGGCGGGGGGCGCCGGAATGTGCGTCTCGCGGCGAACGACGAGAGGCTGCTGCATCGGTCTCCTCTCGGTTGCACGGCGCGCCGCTTCGGAAACCGTCGGCGCGGCGATCGTCGTTCGAGGATAGTCCCGCAGCGCCGGCTCCGCCATTGCCGCGGCGCGGATGACAGGGCGGGGGCCGTGAAGGCATGATCGGCCGCATGGATCTGCCAGTGGATCTTCCTGGGCCGCTCGCCTGGCTGGTGGACGAGGCCGGCGCGTCGCCGGGCCCTGACCGGTTCCTGGCCGAGCTGGGCGGCCGGCTGCTGGCTGACGGTGTGCCGCTGGCCGGTGGCGCCCTGACCCTCGCCGTGCCGCACCCGATCATCGCCCGCCGCACCTGGCTGTGGCGGGCGGAGACCGGGGCGGTGATCGAGGCGCTCGGCTTCGCCGGTGCGCAGCACGATGGGGCAGGGCGCGACTGGCTAGCGGGGCTTGGCCCGGTGCAGGAGGAGACGGTCGGCGCGGCGTCGGAGGGCCCGGTGCTGGGCTGGGCCGGAACGCGGCCGTTCGGCAGCGCCGAAACCGATCGGCTGCGGCAGGCCGCGCGCTTCGCGGGAGCGCCGCTCGCCGCGTTGACGGCGCGGGCGGCGCTGGCCGCCCTGCTCGAGGCCTATCTCGGCCGGCGCAGCGCCGCCCGCGTGCAGGGCGGGATGCTGCGTCGCGGCAGCGGGGAGACCATCCGGGCAGTGCTGCTCTCCGCCGATCTGCGCGACTTCACCGCGCTGTCCGAGGCGACCGAGCCGGCGGCAATGATCACTGCACTCGACGCCTGGTTCGACCGCGTCGCCGGGGCGGTGCACGCCTTTGGCGGCGAGGTGCTGAAGTTCATCGGCGACGGCGTGCTGGCGATCTTTCCGGTCGTCGGCACGCCGGCCGAGGCCTGCGAGGCGGCGATGCGGGCGGTCGCCGCGGCGCGGGCCGGCATGGCTCATCTCGATGCGGTGCGGCGCACGCAGGGACTGCCGCCGCTGCCCTTTGGCATGGCGCTGCATCTCGGTGAGATTCTGTGGGGCAATGTCGGCGCCGCCGACCGGCTGGATTTCACCGCAATCGGCCCGGCCGTCAACCTCGTCAGCCGGTTGGACGGACTGTGCCGCACGCTCGGACGGTCGGTGTTGATTTCCGGCGCCGTCGCTGCCGAATGCACCGCGCCATTGGTGCCGCTCGGCGAACACGGGCTGCGCGGCATTGCCGCGCCTTGCGCCGTCTTCACCCTGCCGGATGCGTGACTACCACGCGCGGTCGAGAAGGCGTCCGACGGCATGCCGCAGAGCCTCGTGCGGGCGGGTGAGGCCGATTCCGTTCATCGCACCGTCCCACTCGGCGGCGGCCTGCTGCAACCGCACGAGGACCGGCCCGCCGCCCATCCGATCGAGCCACGACGACACGTCGCGCGAGGCGAATACCGCCAGCACCATGGTCCCGACCAGCGTCAGCGCCAACACCTGTCGCG
>DASYUS010000270.1:0-4962 GCA_036000945.1 Allostellaceae bacterium | reverse complement strand
GTATTCGTATTACTACACCCCCGGCGTGACGTTCGGCTTCACTTTCCGCTGACCGGGCGAATGACCGGCGGGGCTTTGCACAAAAACGCGTTTGCTCAAGGCGGTGTGCTCCTTCCCCGCACGACGGGGGCGGGGGACCATGCCGAAGCATGGTGGAGGGGGCATACCGGCGGCGAGAGCTTGCGGCGGCGAACGCTCGCCCATTCCGCCCCCTCCGGCTCGCTGCGCGCGCCACCTCCCCTGCGACGCGGGGGAGGAGCCTATCGGCCCGCACTCCGCTGAAGCGGGCTGCTACGTCGTCGCCAGGCGCGGCGCGACCGTCGGGTCGGGCCGGCGCGCCGGGCCGCCAGCGACGATCTGCAAGACCCCGGCGGCCAGGCCGACGACGACGCCGATCTTCCAGGCCGCGTCATAGTTGCCGCTGGCGTCGAAGATCAGCCCGCCGCCCCAGGCACCGAGCGACGAGCCGACCTGGTGCAGGACGAAGGAGATGCCCAAGAGGGTCGCCATGTAGCGGGTGCCGAACATCTCGGCGACAAGCCCGCCGATCAGCGGCGCGACGCTGAGCCACAGCATGCCCATCGCTGCCGCGAAGAGGAGCGTCGATGCCGGCGTCGGCGGCAGCACGAAATAGGCGGCGAACACGCCGGCGCGCAGGATGTAGAGTAGCCCGAGGAGGGTGTGCTTCGGGTAGCGGCCGCCGAGCCAGCCGGCCGCCAGCGCGCCGATGCAGTTCGTCCCGCCGATGACCGCCAGCGCCTCCGCGGCCAGCATCGGGTCCTGGCCGCAGATCGCCAGATAGGTCGGCAGATGCGTCGTCAGAAAGATCAGGTTGAGGCCGCAGACGAAATAGGCGCCCGACATCACTAGAAACGGACGATGGCGCATGGCCTGACCGAGCACCGCCCGCATCGTCGTGCGGGGCCCGCCCTGGCTCGGGATCTGGTCGGCGGCGCCGGCCCAGAACGCGGCCGGCAGCATCGCCGCGGCGAGCGCCGTGAAAAACAGCGCGCCGATCTGCCAGGCGTAATTCGCCAGAAAACCTTGCGTCGCCAGCGGCACGATCAGCGTGCCGAGCGACCCCACCGCCGCAACGATGCCGAGCATCGCGCTGCGGCGTTCTTCGGAGACCGCGCGGGCGACGGCGGTCATCGCTAGCGAGGATGCGGTGCATGACAGCGCGACCCCGATCAGGGCGCCGGAGATGAGCAGTTCCGGGACGCCGCCCGCCGCCGCCATCACCGCCAGCCCGACAACGTAGATCGCCGCGCCCACCACCATCGTGACGCGCAGCCCGAAGCGGTCGGCGATCGCCCCGACCGGCGCCTGTGACAGCCCCCAGACGATGTTCTGAACGGCTACCGAGAGGGTGAAATCCGCCGCCGTCACCGCGAGGTCGCGGGTCACCGGCGTCAGGAACAGGCCGAGGCTCTGGCGCAGCCCCATGCCGAGGCTGAGCAGCACCGCCGCGCCGATCAGGATCAGCCGAGTGCGGCCGAGGTTTATGCGTAGGATCATGTGCGGGACGATTCCAGGCCGCTATGGCTCGCCGCCAGTCTGCCCGATCCACGCCGCCCACCGAACCCTCATCGGCGCAGCCTGTCCCTGCGCCTACCGCATGCAGGCGGCTGGCCAAACCAGACGCCTCTTAGTCACCTTGTCATTCCGGGGCGCCGCGCAGCGACGAACCCGGAACCCAGATTCCAGAGGCCAGTGTTCCTGGGTTCCGGGTTCGCGGCTTTCAGCCGCGCGCCCCGGAATGACCGCCGGGAAGGCAGCGACTGTCGGAAATTGTTCAGTGGCTCAGTACGGCCGCGGATACCCCCATGGGCCCGGATAGCCCCACGGGCCGGGATAGGGATAGGGCGGCGGGTAGCCCCAATGCGGTGGCGGCGGATAGGGTGGCGGATAGGGCGGTGCGTGGTAGGCCGGAGCCGGCGCTCCGGTGCGGCGCCGTTCGGCGGCGTTGAGCTGATTGGCGACATGGTCGCTCGACTTGCCGCCGTAGCTGCGCGGCGCCTTCCGTACCTGGCGTTTCGGCCGGGGTTTCGCCGGGCTCTGCGTCGGCGCGGCGGCTGGAGGCTGCGCCGATGTTGCCGGCGGCGGCGCTGCAGCCGCCGGTGGCGCGCCGGCCGGAGGCTGCGCGGCGGCCGGCGGCGGTGCTGCCGCCGCTGGCGGCGTGGCGGCCGGCGGCTGGGACGCGGCCGGCTGGTCGCCAGGCGAGGACGCTGTCGGCGGGGCTTGCGCCCAGCCCGGCGCGGCGAGCGCCATGATTGCGGCAAGCGCGGCGCCGCTAAGGAGATGTTTCATCTGCGTAACCTCCGGATCGGAAACGATGCCCGCGACGACCCGGCCAGCCGGCCGGATTGCTCGGCACAGTTGCACAAACGCGCGAATCATTCACTCGTACCACGTCTTCTTCTGACCGATGCGGCCGCCGTCATTGCGGACGTAGCGAAGCAAACCGGTGCCGCCTATCTTACGCCGTTCGAGCTTGCGTCGTCCCTTCGGAGCTGCCGATATGCCCGAGCAGCGCGTCGTCACGGTCTATATCGACTACAAGAGCCCCTACGCCTATCTGGCGAAGGACCTCGTTTGCGAGCTCGAGCGCGATGTTGCGGCGCGCCTCGACTGGTTGCCCTATGTGCTCGACATCCCGAGCTTTCTCGGCTCGGCGACGCTCGACGGCGACGGCCGGGTCGTCGAGGAAAACCGCAACGCCCATCAATGGCGGCGCGTCAAGTATTCCTACATGGACTGCCGGCGCCAGGCGCGAAAGCGCGGCCTCGTCATCCGCGGCCCGCAGAAAATCTGGGATTCGACGCTTGCGGCGGCGGGACTCCTCTACGCGAAGCGCCAGGGCGAGGCGGTGCTGCGGCATTACAACGACATCGCCTTCGAGCGCTTCTGGAAGCGCGAACTGGATATCGAAGACTCCGCCGTCATCGCCGCGGTACTCGCCGAAGCCGGCGGCGACACCGCGGGCCTCGGCGATTATCTCGCCGACGAGGGTCCGCGCGAGGTCGATCGCATCTCGCGCGCGGCCGAAGACGCCGGCATCTTCGGGGTGCCGACCTTCGTCGTCGACGGGGAGCAATTCTGGGGCCGCGAGCACCTGCCCGACATCCGCGCCATGCTCGCGGCCGGCTAAGCGATCGTAGGGTGGGTAGAGCGCAGCGAAACCCACCGCCCATTTTAATTCACAATGAGACAGCGAGGCGGTGAGGTTCCACTTCTCCGAAATCTCGTTGCCTCGCTGTCTCATTGTGGATTCTGATGGGCTTCGCCGCGCTCAACCCATCCGACAAGGAGCCGCCATGAGCGATGAACTGCCGACCGCCGGCTGGAGCGATCGTAGGATGGGTAGAGCGCAGCGAAACCCACCGCCGATTTATTTCACAATGAGACAGCGAGGCGGTGAGGTTCCGCTGCTCGGAAATCCCGTTGCCTCACTGTCTCATTGTGAATTCTGATGGGTTTCGCTGCGCTCAACCCATCCTACGAGGAGCCGCCATGAGCGATGAACTGCCGACCGCCGCGCGCGTCGCCGATCCCGGCATCCGTGCGCTCTACCGCCAGGAGAACCGCTGGCAGGCCTGGCTCGATGTCGAGGCGGCGCTGGCCGGGGCGCAGGCCGAGCTCGGCATCATCCCGGCCGAGGCGGCCGCGGCGATCGCCGGCGCGGCGCATTACGAATTGCTCGACCGCGCGCGGATCGACGAGGGGTTCGCCCGCACCGGCCACACGATCGTGCCCCTGGTGTGGGAACTCTCCCGGGTCGTCGGCGAACCGCATGGCGGCTGGGTGCATTGGGGCGCGACGACGCAGAACATCACCCAGACCGGCGACCTCCTGGTATTGCGCCAGGCGCACGGCGTCTTCCAGCTGCTGATCGGCGAGGCGCTCTTGGCCGCCGCCGACCTCGCCGAGAAGGGCGCCGACATGCCGATCGCCGGCCGTACGCACGGCCAGCACGCGGTGCCGGCGACGTTTGGCTACAAGGCGGCGGTGTGGATCGACGAGCTCCTGCGCCACAGCGAACGGCTGCGCGAGGCGGCGCCGCGGCTCTTCGTCGCGATGCTCGGCGGCGGCGCCGGCACCTACGCCTCGCTCGGCAAGATGGGGCCGCCGGTGCAAGAGGGCATCGCGCGGCGGCTCGGCTTCGGCTCGATGCCGGTGCCGGCGCGGACGATCGGCGACCATCTTGCCGAAAACATCTGTCTCCTCGGCCTCCTCGCGGCGACCTGCGGCAAGATCGGCCGCGAGATCTACACGCTGATGAAGACCGAGTTCGGCGAGGTCGAGGAGCCGGTGCCGCCCGGCACCGTCGGCAGCTCGACGATGCCGCAGAAACGCAACCCGAAGCTCTGCCAGGACATCATCGCCGCCGCGGCGGAAATCCGCAGCACCGTGCCGCTCGCCCTCGAAGCGATGATGACCGAGCACGAGGCCGACCGCACGACGAGCGTGATGATGGACGCCGCCGAGGCGCGCGCCTGTATCGCCACCGGCGACATGCTCACGCGCCTCGTCGAGGTGCTGCGCGGGCTGCGCCTCGACCCGGCGCGGATGCGCCGAAACCTCGACCTCGGCGGCGGCCTCATCATGGCCGAAGCGGTGATGCTCGATCTCGGCCGGACGATCGGCCGCCAGCACGCCCACGACGTGGTCTACGACGCGGCCCAAGCCGCCGCGGTCGAGGGCAGGCCGTTCGCCGAACTGCTGGCGGCCGACGAGCGCGTGGCCGCGCATCTCGACCCCGTCCAGATCGCCGCCCTCCTCGACCCGACCGCCTACACCGGCCTCTGCGCCGAGATGGCGCGCGAGGCGGCCCGCCGGGCGCGGGCGGCAGCAGCGGCGATCAGCCGAAAATAAAGTAAACTGTCATCGCAATCTCGGTAATCCCTGCATCGTAATCTCACCGTAATCTCAGGCATGTGCCGTTAACGGTGCTGCGAGCAT
>DASYUS010000269.1:0-5061 GCA_036000945.1 Allostellaceae bacterium | reverse complement strand
TCATCGTCGAGGCGCTGACCGACAACCGCAACCGCACGGCGAGCGAGGTGCGCGCCGCCTTCACTAAGGCCGGCGGCGCGCTCGGCGAGACGAACAGCGTCGGCTTTCTGTTCGATCATGTCGGCGAGATCGTCTACCCGGCGGAGGCGGCGAGCGCCGACGCGATGCTCGAAGCCGCGATCGAAGCCGGCGCCGAGGATGTCGAGAGCGATGCCGACGGTCATGTCGTGATCGCGGCGCCCGAGGACTTCAACAGCGTGCGCGATGCGCTCGAGGCGCGTTTCGGCCCGGCAAACTCGGCAAAGCTGGCGTGGCGCCCGAAAACCGCCACCATCATCGACGAGGAAACGGCCGCGGGCCTGTTCAAATTGCTGGAAACCCTCGAGGACAGCGACGACGTGCAGAACGTCTACGCCAATTTCGAGATCGGCGAGGAAGTGCTGGCACGGCTGAGCGCGTGAGCGATCGGAGGATTGCCTGTCCCTATTTATCGTCATCCCGACCAAGGCCGGGATCCAGGGACCAGCCAAAGAGATGTTGAAGCATGGATCTCGGCCTTCGCCGGGATGACGGAGAGTTTGGGGGAAGGAAGCGGGGGAATGCGGGTTCTCGGGCTTGATCCCGGGTTGCGGCATACCGGATGGGGGGTCATCGACGTCGCCGGCAACCGGCTCAGCCATGTCGCCGACGGCGTCGTTCATGCGCCCGTTGACCTGCCGCTCGCCGAACGCCTCGTCGGCCTGTTCCGCCAGCTGACCGACGTGCTCGAACGCTTCCGGCCGGACGAGGCCGCGGTCGAGGAAAGCTTTGTCAACAAGAACGCCGCCTCGACATTGAAGCTCGGCGTCGCCCGGGGTGTCGTGCTGCTGGCGCCGGCCGAACGCGGGCTGCCGGTCGCCGAATATTCCGCCAATCTGATCAAGAAGGCGGTGGTCGGCGTCGGCCATGCCGAGAAGGCGCAAGTGCAGCTGATGGTGCGCCGCCTCTTGCCCGGCTGCGCCATCAAGGAAGCGGACGCCGCCGACGCGCTGGCGGTGGCGATCTGCCATGCCCATCACGCGGCGACGCAGCGCGCCTGGAGTCTGGCGCGATGATCGCCAAGCTCGCCGGCATCGTCGATTCGGTGGGACCGGAGGGAGCCGTCATCGATGTCGGCGGCGTCGGCTACGTCGCCTTTTGCTCGACCCGCACGCTCGGCCGACTGCCGCCGCTGGGCGGCACGGTGCGCCTCCTGATCGAGACTCATGTGCGTGAGGACCACATCCACCTTTACGGGTTTATCGACGAGGCCGAGCGCGACTGGTTCCGCCTGTTGACGACGGTGCAGGGCGTCGGGGCGCGCCTCGCGCTCGCGATCCTCTCGGCGGTCATGCCGGAGGCGCTGCTTCTGGCGATCGTGGCGCAGGACAGGGCGATGCTGGCGCGCGCCGACGGGGTGGGGCCGCGGCTCGCCGCCCGCATCGTCAATGAGTTGCGCGACAAGGCCGGCGGCATGGCGCTGGCGCCAGCTGCGCCGGCTCCGAGTCTTGGCGCGCCGGGCGCCAACGGCGCGATCGCCGACGCCGTCTCCGCCCTCGAAAACTTGAAGATCGGGCGGGCCGAGGCCTACGGCGCTGTCACTGCGGCGGCGCGCCGGCTCGGCGACGATGCCGCGGTCGAAGCGCTGATCACCGCCGGGCTGCAGGAGCTCGGCAAGAGGGCGAGCCTGTGAACGCTGCCGCCGCATCGCGCATCGTCGCCGCCGACAAGGACGCGCAGGACGCGCCGGAAGCCTCGATCCGCCCGGCCGCCCTCGACGAGTTCGTCGGCCAGCGCCAGCTGCGCGACAATCTGCGGGTCTTTATCGACGCCGCCAAGAGCCGGCGCGAGGCGCTCGACCACGTGCTGTTTTACGGGCCGCCCGGCCTCGGCAAGACGACGCTCGCGCAGATCGTCGCGCGCGAGCTCGGCGTCGGGTTTCGCGCCACCTCGGGGCCGGTGATCCAGCGCGCCGGCGATCTCGCCGGACTACTGACGACGCTGGAGCCGCACGACGTCCTGTTCATCGACGAGATCCACCGCCTGATGCCGGCGGTCGAGGAGATCCTCTACCCGGCGATGGAGGATTTTCAGCTCGACCTGATGATCGGCGAGGGGCCGGGCGCGCGCTCGGTGCGCATCGAGCTGAAGCCGTTCACCCTGGTCGGCGCGACGACGCGCTCCGGCCTCATCACCCGGCCGCTGCGCGAGCGCTTTGGCATCCCGCTCAGGCTGTTGTTCTATGAGCCCGAAGAGCTTGCCCTTATCGTGGCGCGCGGCGCCCGCATTCTCGCCTTCGATCTGCGGCCCGACGGCGCCGCCGAGATCGCCCGCCGCGCCCGCGGCACGCCGCGTGTCGCGATGCGCCTGTTGCGCCGGATCCGCGATTTTGCTGCAGTCAACGGCGCAGCCCATGTCGATGCCGCGGCTGCCGACGCCGCACTGCTCCGCCTCGAAGTCGACGCCCGCGGTCTCGACGGCATGGACCGGCGCTACCTGCGCTCGATCGCCGAGAATTACGGCGGCGGCCCGGTCGGGGTCGAGACGATGGCGGCCGCGCTCAGCGAAGAGCGCGACGTCATCGAGGAGGTCATCGAGCCCTACCTGATGCAGCAGGGTTTCGTGCAGCGCACGCCGCGCGGCCGGATGCTGACCGAAATCGCCTTCCGCCACCTCGACCTGCCGGTGCCGGCAAGCCTGCCGGGCCAACTCGACCTCCTCGCCGCCTTGCCCGACGCTGCGAGCGAGCCGGACAGCTAATTGGTACCCAGACCGATGAGAGCCCGAACGGCATCACGCTCTCCCACCCAGTCCACCCCGACGAAGGTCGGGGCCCATGGAGCCACAGCCTGTGCGGCTGGACAATGGGCCCCGGCCTGCGCCGGGGTGGACCGGAACTGGGGCTCGCGATTCAGCGAGCAACTCGTAGGATGCGCGGCGGGACGACGGTGAGCGCGTCTTCATTCGCCATGACGCACAGCATGCCGTTGCGCGTCTACTACGAAGACACCGATGCTGCCGGCATCGTCTACTACGCCAACTACCTCAAATTTGCCGAGCGCGGGCGCACCGAGATGATGCGCGCGCTCGGCTTTGCCCACAGCAGCATCCGCGCCGAGACCGGGATCGTCTTCACGGTGCGGCGGCTCACCGCCGATTACCGCGGTCCGGCGCGGCTCGATGATCTGCTGACGGTCGTCACCCGGATCATCGACATCGGCGCGGCGACGCTGTTGCTGGAGCAGGAGATTTGCCGCGACGAGACCGTGCTCGTCGCGCTCGACATGCTCCTCGCCTGCGTCGGGCGCGACGGCCGGCCGCGCCGCGTGCCGGCCGGCCTGCGCGCCACGCTGGTCTCGTCCGACCAACTTTCCCGCGTACCAGAGATCGTCCAAAAGACGCCATAAAAGGCCGCCATCAATGCAAGCTCTTGAAACCACCGCACTGCCTGGCACCGTGTCTCCGACCCTTTCAGTCTTCGAGCTGTTCCTGCAATCCGACAGCGTCGTCAAGCTGGCGATGCTGATCCTGTTGGTTGCCTCGTTCTGGTCGTGGGCGATCATCTTCGACAAGACGCTGCGCCTGCGCCGGCTTCGCCACGCCGCGGCGACCTTCGAGGAGAATTTCTGGTCGGGCGGTTCGCTCGACGATCTCTACGACCGCGTCGGCCAGCGCCCGATCGACCCGATGAGCGCCGTCTTCGCGGCAGCGATGCGCGAATGGCGGCGCAGCGCCGCCAAAGGCCTGCTCGGCACGGCCGGGATGCGGCTCAGCCTGCAGCAGCGGATCGAGCGGGTGATGAACGTCACCGTCGGGCGCGAGATGGATCGGGTCGAGCGCTTTATGAGTTTTCTTGCAACGGTTGGCTCGACCGCACCGTTTGTCGGGCTGTTCGGCACCGTGTGGGGGATCATGGACAGCTTCCAGTCGATCGCCGCGTCGAAAAACACCAGCCTCGCGGTGGTCGCGCCCGGCATTGCCGAGGCGCTGTTCGCCACCGCGCTCGGGCTGGTTGCGGCGATCCCAGCGGTGATCGCCTACAACAAGCTGTCCTCCGATTTCGGCCGCTATGCCGGCCGGCTCGATGCGTTCGCCACCGAGTTCAGCGCCATCCTTTCGCGCCAGCTCGACGAGAGGCCGTGAGCGATGGCGACGCCCGTCTACAGCGGCAACAGCCGGCGCGCCGGCCGCGCGGCCAGCGGGCGCTATCGGCCGATGTCGGAGATCAACGTGACGCCGCTGGTCGACGTCATGCTGGTGCTGCTCGTCGTGTTCATGGTGACGGCGCCACTGTTGACCGTGGGCGTGCCGGTCGAGCTGCCGCAGACCCAGGCGCCGCCGATCAACGAGCCGAAGGAGCCGCTGACAATAACGCTGAACCGCGAAGGTGCCGTCTTCATCCAGGAGACGAGCGTGCCGGTCGAGTCGCTGACCGCGAAGCTCCAGGCGATTACCGGCGGCAATCCCGATTCAATAATCTACGTGCGCGGCGACAAGGAGATCAATTACGGCCGCGTGCTCGAAGTGATGAGCCTGGTCAGCGCGGCGGGTTTCCGCAAGGTGTCGCTGGTCGCCGAGGCGCCCAAGATCGGCGCGGTGGTTCGGCCGGCGGCGGTTCGCCCGGCAGGCCCGGTCAAGCGCTGAGCGGGAGCTGCTCGGGGTGACTGCGATCAGCGCAACGATGGTCGAGCGCGGCGGCGCGCCGGGCACCCCGGCCCGGCAGATGACGCCGAGCGGCATCGCGCTGTCGGCGCTCCTCCACCTCGGCGTGGTTGCGTTGATCCTCGTTGGGCTGCCGAACCTGTTCCGGAAGCCGCCGCCGGAGGAAACGGCCATCGCTGTCGAGCTGGTGGTGATCGCGCCGAAGACGACGGCCACGCATCCCAACCCGTTCCGGCCAAAGCCGGAGGCCAAGCCCGAGCCGCCGGTCGCCGCGCCGGCGCCGAAACCGGAGCCGAAGCCCGAGCCGCCGCCGCCGGTCCCCGAGCCGCCGGCATCCGCGCCTGCGGCAGCGGCGCCGGCCCCCCCCCTTACGCCAGCCCC
>DASYUS010000268.1:0-4129 GCA_036000945.1 Allostellaceae bacterium | reverse complement strand
CTGCCGCTGCCCGACTACCGGCTGGTCGCGACGAGCGGCCCCGATCACGCGCCGCAGTTCACTGTCGCCGTCCACGTCGCCGGGCAGGACGAGGCAAGCGCCACCGCCTCGTCGAAGCGCGCCGCCGAAGCCGGCGCGGCGGCGGCGCTGCTGGCGCGATTAACCGATGGATCGATATCCAGGGATGGCAAGAAAGAATGATCCCGTGCCGCCAATGAAACCCGCTCCCGCGGTGCGGGAGGGGGGTTTCGCGACGCGCTGCGGCTATGTCGCGCTGATCGGCGCACCCAATGCCGGCAAGTCGACGCTGCTCAATCGGCTCGTTGGCCAGAGGCTGGCAATCGTCACGCCGAAGGCGCAGACCACCCGGACCCGGCTGCTCGGCATCGCGATCGTCGGCCCGGCGCAGCTGATCCTCGTCGACACACCCGGGATTTTCGCGCCGCGCCGCCGCCTCGACCGCGCGATGGTCGCCGCCGCCTGGGCCGGGATGGCCGATGCCGACGCCGTCGTCCTGCTGGTCGATGCGACCCGCGCCGAGGATCCGGACACGCGGCAGATCATCGATCGGCTGACGGAGAGCGGCCGCCGCGCGATCCTCGCGCTCAACAAGATCGATCTCGTGCGCCGCGACAGCCTGCTGGCGGTCGCTGACAGGCTCTTTCGCGCCGGCTGCTTCGAGCGGATTTTCATGATCTCCGGGCTCAACGGCGACGGGGTCGAGGATCTTAAGCAGCATCTCGCGGCGGTGGTGCCGCCGGGGCCGTGGCTCTTTCCCGAAGACCAGCTCTCCGACGCACCCGAGCGCTGGCTCGCCGCCGAGGTGACCCGCGAGCAGGTGTTCCTGCAGTTGCACGACGAATTGCCGTACGCCGCCTCGGTCGAGACGGAAGGCTGGGAGGAGCGCCGCGACGGCAGCGTCAAGATCGACCAGGTGATCTACGTGCGGCGACCGGGGCAGCGGGCGATCGTCCTCGGCGACAAGGGCAGCCGCATCAAGACGATCGGCGCCCGCGCCCGGGCCGAATTGGAGCGCCTCATGGAGCGCCGCGTCCACCTCTTCCTCTTCGTCAAGGTGCGCGACAACTGGATCGAGGACCCCGAGCGCTACGCCGCGCTCCGCCTCGACTACAATGTGTAGGCACGTGCTTCACCGTCATTCCCGCGAAAGCGGGAATCCAGAGCGCCGGCCCTGTGTCGCCTGCCCTGGACCCCCGCTTCCGCGGGGGTGACGGTCTGATGGTTGGACCGGCAGCCGATGGACTGGCGCGACACGGGGTTTGTCCTGGCGGCGCGGCGGCACGGCGAGAGTTCGCTGATCGTCGAGCTGCTGACGCAGGAGCACGGCCGCCATGCCGGGCTGGTGCGCGGCGGCCAGTCGCCCCGCCGGCGCGCCCTCCTGCAGCCCGGCAACAGCGTCGCCGCAAGCTGGCGCGGCCGCCTGCCCGAACACCTCGGCACGCTTGAGTGCGAGTTGATCCAGGCACACGCCGCCCTGCTGCTCGACGATCCCGACCGCCTCGCCGCGCTCGGCGCCGCCACAGCCCTGTTGCTCGCGGCATTACCTGAGCGCGAGCCGCACCCCGATCTCTATCAATCATTCGAGCGGCTGCTCGCGGCGCTCGATTCGGGGCTCTGCTGGGCCGAGACCTACGTTGCCTGGGAATGCGACCTGTTGGCGGGTCTCGGGTTCGGGCTCGACCTCGGCTCTTGCGCGGCGACCGGCGCGACCGACGACCTGGCCTATGTCTCGCCGCGCTCGGGCCGCGCGGTGTCGCGTGCGGCGGGCCGGCCCTACCACGACAAGCTGTTGCCGCTGCCGGGGTTTTTGTGGCACGCGGCGCCCGCCGCGCGGGCCGACGTCGTCGCTGGGCTCGCCTTAACGCAGCACTTCCTGTTGCGCCACGTGCTGGCACCGCACGGCGGGAAATTGCCCGAGGCGCGCGAGCGGTTCGCCGAACGCATGCGGCGCGGCGCTGTCCCTGGTATGATCGCCGGCTAGCAGCAACGAGGTTTGGTAGGAATGTCCGATATTGCGCTGGCTGGCGAGATCCGCGACGTCGATTTCGCCGACGCGCTCGGCGAGCGCTACCTGTCTTACGCGCTGTCGACGATCATGGCGCGCTCGCTGCCCGACGTGCGCGACGGTCTGAAGCCGGTGCACCGCCGCATCCTGCATGCGATGGACCAGCTGCGGCTCGACCCCGCCTCGGGCTACAAGAAATGCGCCCGCGTCGTCGGCGACGTGATCGGCAAATACCATCCGCACGGCGAGATCGCGGTCTATGAGGCGCTGGTCCGCCTCGCGCAGGATTTTTCGCAACGCTACCCGCTCGTCGATGGCCAGGGCAATTTCGGCAACATCGACGGCGATAACGCCGCGGCGATGCGCTACACCGAGAGCCGGCTCTCGGCCGTTGCGCAGGCGATGCTCGACGGCGTTGCCGACAATGCCGTCGATTTCCGCGCGACCTATGACGGTGACGACAGCGAGCCGATCGTCCTGCCGGCGCGCTTTCCCAACCTGCTCGCCAACGGCGCCGCCGGGATCGCCGTCGGCATGGCGACCAGCATCCCGCCGCACAACGCCGGCGAATTGTGCGCCGCCCTGCTGCACCTGATCGACCGGCCGGACTGCCCTACCGCCGAACTTGTCGCGCATGTCACCGGCCCCGACTTCCCGACCGGCGGCGTGCTCGTCGAGCCGCCGGAAAGCATTGTCGAGGCCTATGCCACCGGGCGCGGCAGCTTTCGCCTGCGCGCGCGCTGGACAAAGGAGACGCTGCCGCACGGCCTTTACCAGATCGTCGTCGACGAAATCCCCTATCAGGTGCCGAAAGGCCGCCTCGTCGAGAAGATCGCGGCGCTGCTCGAAGAGAAGAAGCTGCCGCTGCTCGCCGACATTCGCGACGAATCGGCCGAGGAGGTGCGCCTCGTCCTCGAACCGAAGACGCGCAACGTCGATGCCGACATCCTGATGGAGCAGCTGTTCCGGCTGACCGAGCTCGAAGTCCGCGTGCCGCTCAACCTTAACGTCATCGACCCCGCCGGGGTGCCGCGGGTGATGAATTTGCGCGAAGCGCTGCAGGCGTTTCTCGACCATCGCCGCGAGGTCTTGCAGCGCTGCAGCCGGCACCGCCTCGCGGCGGTGGCGCGCCGCATGGAGGTGCTGCGCGGGCTGGTCGTCGTCTATGTCAACCTCGACGAGGTGATCCGCATCATCCGCGAGGCCGACGACCCGAAGGCGGAGATGATGGCGCGCTGGGGCCTCAGCGACCTGCAGGTCGAGGCGATCCTCAACATGCGGCTGCGCACGTTGCGCCGGCTCGAGGAGATCGCGATCCAGAAGGAGCTGGCCGGGCTCGCCGCTGAGGCGGAGGGGCTCGATGCGCTGCTCGAGAGCGATCGGCGGCAGTGGCGGGCCTTGGCCAAGGAGGTCCGGGCGACGCAAAAGGAATTCGGCGGCGACACGCCATTGGGCCGCCGCCGCACCCTCGTCGGCGTTGCGCCGGAGCCGGTCGAGATCCCGCCGGCGGCACTCGTCGAGCGCGAGGCGGTCACCGTGCTGTGCTCGCAAAAGGGCTGGATTCGCGCCGTCAAGGGCCACGCGGTCATCGCCGCCGAGCAGAAATACAAGGAGGGCGACCGGCCGCGCTTTGCGGTGCTGGCGGAAACCACCGACCGGCTCGTGGTTTTCGGCAGCAACGGCCGGTTCTACGCGATCCCCGCTGATCGCCTACCCGGCGGGCGCGGCCAGGGCGAGCCATTGCGGCTGATGATCGATCTGCCCAACGAGCACGACATCGTCGCGCTCTTTCCGCACCGGCCGGGACTGCGCCTGTTGGTCGCTGCCGATGACGGGCGCGGTTTCATCGTCGACGGCGAGGAGGCGCTGGCGCAGACCCGCGCCGGCAAGCAGGTGCTGACCCCGGCCTCGGAGGCGCGCGCGGCGGTATGCGTCGCGGCCGAGGGCGACCTCGTCGCGCTGGTCGGCGACAACCGGCGCATGTTGGTCGTCGATCTCGCCGAGATCCCGGAGATGGCGCGCGGCCGCGGCGTCATCCTGCAGCGTTACCGCGCGGGCGGACTGGCCGACGCCAAGGTCTTCCGGCAGGCCGAGGGCCTCTCC
>DASYUS010000267.1:0-3898 GCA_036000945.1 Allostellaceae bacterium | reverse complement strand
GTCGTAGCCGCTGCCGCCCCATGGGTGGCAGCGCATGAGGCGGCGCACGGCGAGCAGCGAGCCGCGGCAAGGACCATGCGTCGCGACCGCCTCAGCGGCGTAGTGCGAGCAGCTCGGGTAATAGCGGCAGGAGGGCGCAAGAATCGGCGCGACGAGGAGTTGGTAGCCGCGGATCAGCCCCCTTATCGCCAGACCCAGCCCGCGCCCCAAGCCGTCGCTACGATTCATCCTCCGGCCTCCTCGGTGCGCTGCGCCGGGGTTTCACCGCCGCCGGTCACCGGCGAAGAAGCGCGGGTCAGCGGAAACTTGTCGATCCGACGCAACGCCGCCTTGAGATCGCCGACGAGTTCAACATAAGGCCGCTCGCCGGTCCCGGCGCGGGCGACCAGCACATAATCGGTCCCCGGCCGCCCATCGCGTGCCAGCACCTCGGCGGCCACTGCGCGCAGACGCCGCTTTGCCCGATTGCGCACCACCGCGTTGCCAACCTTGCGGCTTGCTGTAAAGCCGACCCGCACCGCGTTACCATTAGCGCTGTCATGCGGGGCCGGCGCAGCCTGCAGCAGCAGACCTTCACGCACCGCCCGCCGGCGCCCTGCAGCAACACGGAGAAAATCGGCGCGGGTCTTGAGCCTTGCAAGCCCCTTCGCCATCGCTATTCCAGTTCCCGACGGGCCGGGCCCGCGGCGATGTGGCGCGGCACGGCGAGGCGGCGCGGCCAGGAGATCAGGCCGACAAGCGTTTGCGGCCCTTGGCACGCCGGGCGGCCAACACCCGCCGGCCGCCCGGGGTCGCCATTCGCGCGCGAAAGCCGTGGCGGCGCTTGCGGACGAGCCTGCTCGGCTGATAAGTGCGCTTCACGGCACCCTCTCCAACGGGAACTGCCCAGGTTGAGCGGAGGCCGCTATATAGGGGAGCGGTCCCGGCGAGTCAACGACGGCCGGGTCTCGCGTCTGTTGGCGTTGAGGACAGCACGGGAGCTTTGATCCGTGACCGATGACACCATCCTGGCCGCTGCCGATTCGTCGGCTCGCCGCTGGACGGCACCCGCACCAGGAGCAATTCGCCCCGGCAGCGAAGCGCACATGGCCGCCTTCTGCCGCATGCTGCTCGACACGCACAACCCCTACAAGCCGGCGGTGATCGACTGGCCCCGGCTCGACAGCGATGCGCGCGATCGGCTCGTCGCCCTGCCGATCTGGGACATCGCGGTGCAGACCGAGGGCAAGGCAAAGATGCGGGTCTTGAGCTATGCCGAAGAGACCGCCGACCCGCTATTGCGCGAAGCCGTCACGCTCAACGGGTTCGAGGAGGGACGCCACAAGGAGGTGCTGTCAAACCTCGTCGAGGCGTATGGCATCAGGCTGGCGCCGGAGCCGGAATACCGTCGGCCGCGCCATCCCGAATGGGCCTTTATGGTGACCGGGTTCAGCGAGTGCATCGACAGCTTTTTCGCGTTCGGCCTGTTTGCGCTGGCCCGGCGTTCGCGGTTCTTCCCGCCGGAGCTGATCGACGCGTTCGAGCCGATCATGCAGGAGGAAGCCCGCCACATCCTGTTCTTTGTCAACTGGGTGGCGTGGCACCGCCGCAATCTGGCGTGGTGGCGTCGGCCGTGGTTCTGGTGCAAGGTCGCTGCCGTCTGGGTCTTTCTGGTACGCGAGCGGATCGGCCTCGCCCGTGGCGCCGGGGCGGCGCGCGACGAGACCCCGCAGGACAACAATTTCACACTGACCGGCAGCAAGGCGGTGGCCGACATCGATCTCGCACCGGCCGCGCTGTTCGACCTTTGCCTCGCGGAAAACCGGCATCGCATGGAAGGCTACGATCCGCGGCTGCTGCGCCCACAGGTGGTGCCGCTGCTCGTTCGCTTCGTGCGCCGGTTCCTGCGCGACCGGCAGCCCGCCGCGGCCTGATGAACGCCCCGATTCGCAGCACGGACAAAATCGGGCGATGAAACCCTGGCCCTTGCTCGCCGCCCTTGCGGGAGTGGCGGCAATGGCGGCGCTCGTCGGCTATTTCGGCGCCGGCGCCGTCGTTCGCTCGCTGCTGTCGATTGGCCTTGCCGGGTTTGTCGCGATTTGTGCGATCCATCTCGTCCTCATCGCCGTCATGGGGCTTGCCTGGCACGCCTTGCTGCCCGGCACTTCTGCGGGACCGGTGATGTGGGCGCGCTTGATGCGCGATTCCGGCTCCGAGGCATTGCCGCTGTCGCAGGTCGGCGGCTACGTGCTCGGCGCCCGTGCCTTGGCGCTGGCCGGGGTGCCGGGGACCGTCGCGGCGGCCAGCACGATCGTCGATGTGACGCTCGAATTCGTCGCCCAGCTCGCTTACACGGCCCTCGGACTTGCCCTGTTCGTACGACTGCAGCCGGACACCCAGGCGGCAACGCCGGTCCTTCTCGGTCTTGCGGTCGCCGCCCTCGCCGCCGCGGCCTTCGTGCTGGCACAGCGGCGCGGCGTCTTCTTGTTCGACCGCATCGCCCGGGTGCTGGGCGGCGGCTGGGCCGCGCGCAGTGCCGCCGGGATGGCGGCACTGCATGGGGGCTTGGCCGCCATCTACCAGCGCCGGGGCGGGCTGTGGGCCAGCTTTCTGCTGCATCTGGTGTGCTGGATCGCGAGCGCCGCCCAGGTCTGGCTGGCGTTGTACATCGCCGGCCAGCCGCTTCCGTTTGGCGCAGTGCTGGCGATCGAGAGCCTGTTATATGCGATCCGCACCTCCGCCTTCGTGATTCCTCAGGCGGTCGGGGTGCAGGAAGGGGCCTACATCCTGCTTGGGGCCGGGTTCGGGCTGACGCCGGAGATGTCGCTCGCCCTGTCGCTCTTGAAACGCGCCCGCGATCTGGCGATCGGCCTGCCGGCGATCGCCGTGTGGCAGGCGATCGAGAGCCGCCGCCTGTGGCGCCGCCGCAATGCCGCAGCCCACGTCGATCTGCCTCCAGCCGACTGACCGCGCAGCCGCCGCTTAAAGGGCGCCGGCAAAGATCGTGATCCCCACCACGCCCACCACGCTGCCGCAGGCCCGGAAAAGCCGGGCGCCGCGGGCCTCGCCCAGCCTACCGATCGCCAGCCCCAGGGCAACGCCGGCGGCCTGCAGCGCCGCGGTGGCAAGGACGAACCCGACGCCATAGGCAAGCCCCGACATCGCTTCTGGCATCTCGGCACCGTGCGCATGGCCGTGGAGCACAGCGAAGGCCCCGACGAGCGCCATCGCGGCCGCGATCGGCAGGGGGAAGCCGAGGGCCACCGTCGCGCCGAAAGCCACGACCGAAAGCGCGATGCCGATCTCGACAAACGGCATGTGCATGCCGGCCATCGCGAGCGCGCCGCCGGCCGCCATCATTGACACGAACGCCAGCGAAACCAGCCACAAAGCCCGCCCGCCGAGACGGGCGGCGAGGAGGCCGACGGCGACCATCGCCAATACGTGATCGATGCCGCCCAGCGGGTGCGAGAACCCATGGTCGATACCGACGCCGGCACCCACGCCGGCATGCGCATGAGCGGCCGCCGTCGCGAGCGACAGCGCGATGGCGTACAGGATCACTCGAGCCATGTTTGTTGAGTCCCCTCGATAAGGCGCTATCCGACACGCGCCCACTTGGCGCCATGCCGCGACGGTGTTGAAGCAGCCTAGGGAAACAGCTGGTTGGGCTACTCGACGAGTTCCGCCTCTTTCGGCTCGGCCGGTGTTGTCGGCGGGCGCGCGACGTAGATGAAGCTCAGCTTGTCGGCCTCCTTGTCGACCGACGCCCTGACGATCCCGCCCTTTGCCAGGCTGCCGAACAGCAGCTCTTCGGCGAGCGGCTTCTTGATGTGCTCCTGGATCACCCGGGCAAGCGGGCGGGCGCCGAACAGCGGGTCGTAACCTTTTGCCGCCAGCCAGTCGCGGGCGCTCGCAT
>DASYUS010000266.1:0-3271 GCA_036000945.1 Allostellaceae bacterium | reverse complement strand
TAGCGGATGTAGATCTGCTGAATGATGACCGCCAGCTTGAAGGCGGCAAACACCTGGTGCCAGCCTATGGCGCCAACGTCGAAGCCGGTGCGGGTGGCGTAACGGCGGATCGCCTCGGCGCGGGACGGAAAACCGTCGCGCCAGGTCGGCATCGCGGCGATCGCGCGCCATTCCGGCGGGTCGCCCGGCTCGACCCAGTAGTTGAGGACATAGCCGAGATCGGCCAGGGGATCGCCCTGGGTGCACATGTCCCAATCGAGCACCGCCACGATATGGCCGGGGTCGGCGCTGTCGAGCAGGCAGTTGTCGAGCCGGTAGTCGTTGTGCAGCAGCGCCGCCGCGCCGGATTGCGGCACGTGCGCGCCGAGCCAGTCGAGCACCGGCGCCATCGCGGCGGCTGAGCGCTCGGCCGCCTCACCACCTTGTGCCGCCTGCCAGCGCTTCGCCCAGCCGGCGAGCTGACGCTCGACATAGTCTTCGGGGCGGCCGAGATCGTCGAGTCCGACTTCCGCCGGCGGCACGAGGTGCAGGTCGGCGAGCGCATCGATCAGCGCCTCGCCGATGCGCTGGTTGAGGTCGGGCCGGCCGGCGAATTCGGCCGGGAGGTCGTCGCGGATCACAAAACCATGCCGCCGTTCCTCGACGATGAAGACGGCGCCGATGACGCTCTCGTCCTCGCAGAGCAGCAGGCTCCTCGGCGCCAGAGGGAAACACTGGTAGAGCCGCGACAGTACGCGGTGCTCGCGCCGCATGTCGTGGGCGCCCGGCGGGATTGGCCCGAGCGGTGGCCGACGCAAGACAAACTCCTTCATCTCCGAGGCTGTGCCGGCAGACCCCCACCCTAACCCTCCCCCGCTTGCGGGGGAGGGGATTTCATCGCCGGTGCTCGCCTCCCCCCTCCCCCGCGAGCGGGGGAGGGCCGGGGTGGGGGTAGCGAAACGCAGGAGGTAGGTGAGGTTGGCCTTGCCGCCGGCGAACTGGCGCACCGACAGCTTCCCCTCGGCGCCCGGCAGATGGACGCGCAGATAGGGTTCGAGCCGGCTCGTATCGAGCTGCTCGTCCGGCCGCTCGTCGATCAGTTCGGCTCCTTCAAGAGACTGCGCGGCCACGCCCTTCACCCTATCCCTCTCCCCGCAAGCGGGGAGAGGGGACCCGGTTGCACAGCCTTGCCGCAGCCCTCCCTCTCCCCGCTTGCGGGGAGAGGGTTGGGGTGAGGGGCATCGCGCAACCCGTGTTCGCCTCCCGCATCACTTCCGCAGCTCGATGCGAGCCACCGCGCGTTTGTGGACCTCGTCGGGGCCGTCGACGATGCGCATCACGCGCGACCGCGCCCAGGCGTAGGCGAGGCCGAAATCCTGGCTGACGCCGGCGCCGCCATGCGCCTGGATCGCCCGGTCGATGATTGCGAGCAGCATCTTCGGCGCCACCACCTTGATCATCGCGATCTCGGCCTGCGCCGCCTTGTTGCCGACGGTGTCCATCATGTGCGCCGCCTTGAGCGTCAGGAGGCGCGCCTGCTCGATCTCCATGCGGGAGTCGGCGATCCACTCGCGGATGACCCCCTGGTCGGCGAGCGGCCGGCCGAAGGCGACGCGGCTCTTCACCCGCACCACCATCGCCTCCAGCGAGCGCTCGGCGAGGCCGATCATCCGCATGCAATGGTGGATGCGGCCCGGGCCGAGCCTGCCCTGGGCGATCTCGAAGCCGCGCCCCTCGCCGAGGAGGATGTTCTCGACCGGCACGCGAACGTCCTTGAATTCGACCTCGGCGTGGCCGTGCGGCGCGTCGTCGTAGCCGAAGACGGTGAGCGCGCGCACGACGGTGACGCCCGGCGTGTCGCGCGCCACCAGGATCATCGATTGCTGCTGGTGGCGCGGCGCCGAGGGGTCGGTCTTCCCCATCAGGATGAAAATCTTGCAGCGCGGGTCCATCGCGCCCGAGGTCCACCATTTGCGGGCGTTGATGACGTAGGTCGAGTTGCCCTCGCGCTCGATGCGGGCCTCGATGTTGGTGGCGTCCGACGAGGCCACGGCCGGCTCCGTCATCGCGAACGACGAGCGGATCTCGCCATCGAGCAGCGGCTTCAGCCAGCGCTCCTGCTGCGCCGGCGTCGCGTAGCGCACCAGCGTCTCCATGTTGCCGGTGTCGGGCGCTGAGCAGTTGAACGCCTCGGGCGCGATCGGCGAGCGCCCCATGATCTCGCACAGCGGCGCGTATTCGAGGTTGGTAAGGCCGGCGCCAAACTCGCTCTCCGGCAGGAACAGGTTCCAGAGGCCGGCCGCCTTCGCCTTGCGCTTCAGCTCCTCCATCACCGGCGGGATCTGCCAGCGCGACGGCGCTTCAGCCAATTGCCGCTCAAACACCGCCTCGGCCGGGTAGACCTCGCGGTCCATGAACTCCCGCATCCGCATCTCAAGGCGCCTCACCTTCCCCGAAGGCTCGAAATCCATCGCATTCCCCTTGGCCCGACCCGCGTGTTCGGCTCGGGCATATAGCAGAGTACCACCCCGGCAGAGCGGGCGACGCCGTCGTCACCGCCTATCATGCCAACCGCGGCAAGGAGCGGCTGCTTCGCGGCGCCGACAATCGCTCGCTGCCCCGGTAAGCCTCGCCGGCGCACTCCGCCGTCAGTGCAAAAACAACTTGAAGAACATCGCGACCTGCAACGCCAGCACGAAGCCGACCATCCATTTGAGCAGCAGGCCGTCGCGTTTGAGTTCCGCGACATCCCGCTTCAGGTCTCCCACATCGCGCTTCAGTTCCCCGACATCGCGTTTCAATTCGGCGATGTCTGCATCGATTTTTACGAAGCGCCCCTCGTACGCCTCGTAGCCAGCCATCGCCTCGGCCGCCTTGCGCGCCTTGTCCTCCGGGGAGCCGGCGGCAATCAGCGCATCGTACAGCTCGGCGATCATCGTCGTCATTGCAGCCAGCCTAGCAACGTCCCGGCGTCACGTCCATTCGAGCGGGCTGCCAGTCCCGGTTCGTTCATTGGCGATCGGGTTTCAACCTCTTGGCGCGGATCGCAACGACGTAATCCGTCGCCTTCTCACCGGCGGTCCATCATCTTGTCGAGGCTTGGCACGGCACGCGGCGCCGGTATCGGCGTGGTCGGTGGCGTGGGCGCGTATCTTGGTGTGGGCGCCGTGCCTGCGGGGACGGGCGCTGCAACCACGGGAGTCGCAACCGCCGGTGACGGCATGGCTCGGTGGACGGAAGGCAAGCGCGGAACGGCAGCCGGCGCTTCGGGGGCACTGCGCGGCGACGGCAC
>DASYUS010000265.1:0-3702 GCA_036000945.1 Allostellaceae bacterium | reverse complement strand
GTTCCGCTACGACATGCACACGCTGCCGAGCGAAATCAGCGTGACGATCGGCACCTCCACCCTGTTCGCCGCCTGGAACGCCGCCGTCTATGTCGCGCAGATCGAGGATCAGCGCCTGTCGGCAGCGATCAGCAGCGGGGCCTATCTCGACGCGACGCGCGAGGTGCTGCGCCAGCACGGCGGGCTGTGGTTCTGGGACGAGTCGTATGTGATCTCCCGCAAGCGGGATTCCGGTTGATGGAAGGCGACATCGGCTTTGGCCCGGCGATGACAGACCAGCGGCGGCGTCGCGCGGCGGCCCTGATCGGCGACGCGTCGATCGAGCTGTCGCCGCGCGATACGCTTAACGGCGAAGAGCTGCGCGACCTCCTTGTTCCGGGCACAATGGTGTTCGTCAATCACCCGGGGAGCGTGACGCACCACGACATCGTCGCCGCCTGCACTCGCCTGCAGCGCGCCGGCTTCATCCCAGTGCCGCATGTCGCCGCGCGGCGGCTGGCCAGCTTCACCCAGGCGCGCGACTTCCTCGAGCGCGCGGTGGCGGAAGCCGAAATAACCCGCGCCCTGATCGTCGCCGGCGATCCCGACCGTCCTGTCGGCCCGTTCCGCGACAGCCTCGACCTGTTGACGACCGGCGTGGTCGAGCAGAGCGGCGTCGGCCAGATCATCCTTGCCGGCCACCCCGAGGGTCATCCGCTGGTTGATCGCCGCACGCTCGATACGGCATTGCGCGCCAAGCTGACGCTGGCCGACGAGCGCGACCTATCAGCCTCGGTGGTCAGCCAGTTCGCGTTCGACCCGGCGCCGATCCGGGACTGGATCGCGTCGCTGCGGGCCCAGGGCATAACCTGCCCGGTCAGGATCGGGGTCGCCGGGCCGGCAGGCGTCGCAACGCTCGCCAAATTCGCGGTGCGCTGCGGCATCGGCGCCTCGCTGCGGGCACTCGGCAGGGGCCACGCCGCCTTTGCCCGCATCCTGGTCGAGGCCGGCCCCGACCCGCTGATCGATGCGCTGGTCGCCGACGAGGACGCCGCCGCGCCGATCGACGGCCTCCACCTCTTCACCTTCGGCGGCCTGCGCCGCACCGCCGCCTGGATCCGATCCCGCACCGCTTAAGACGTCATGCGGCCAGCGGCGCGAACTCCGGCAGCAGCGGCGAGTCGGCCGGGTGAGATTTGCCGCCGCGCAGCGCAAATTCCGGGTGGAGCAGCCGGTCGGCCTTGCGGGTAACCCGCTCGGAATCGACAAGCGTCCACTCGCCATCGAGCAGCCGCATGACCGACAGATCGGCCGGCATGCCAACTGACAGCGCGCCGATCTCCCGCTCCATCCCGAGCATGATCGCGGCGTTCTGCGTCGCCATACGCACGACTTCGACGAGCGGCACGCCGAGCGCCAGCAATTCGCTCATCGCGTGCTGCAGGCTGTAGGGCCGGGCAAACGGCGAGGCGCGCTCGTCGGCGATGATCGAATCGACGCCCTCGCCGGTGAACATCCCGCGGTAGGCGCGCCCGCCGTCGCCGATCCGCACGTTGTAGCCGTGCAAATCGGCGCCGATCGTAAACGGCAGGATGCCGGCGTCGATCACCCGGTGCGCATTGGTGAAGCTGAAATGCGCGCCGCGTCCGACATCGAGCCGCACGCCGCGGGCCAGGGCTTCGCGGACGAGCGGGTGGATCGACCCGTCCGGCGCGACAAAGCCGCTCGGGAAACGGGTGAACGGGTGGGCCAGGATGTCGCCGGGGTCGAGCAGCGGCACGACCTCGTCGATGATCTTCGCGGCGTCGACCTTGGCGCCCTGCAGCTCGGGCCACAGCGTGCCGAGATGGATGTAGACCGGCAGCTTTACCTCGCGCGAGGCTTCCTTCGCCAGCTTGAGCGAGGCCATGCCCCAGCGCGAATAGCCGCCCGGCTCGGCATGCGCCTTGATGCCGCGCACCAGGTCGGCGTTGTCCTGCGCCGCCTTGACGATCGCCTTCACGTTGATGCCGACCGGACCGTAAAGGTCGACGTAGCGGTGGCCGAGGAGGCCGCCGGCGAGATAGGCCGAGATGAAGGCAAGCACCCGGGTCCGGGCCGGCTCGACGATGAATTTGCGGAACCCGTCGAAGGTAAGGGCACTGGGCCCACCCTGGTCGACCACCGTTGTCACCCCGGTACGGATGCCGACGAGATCGGGGTTGAGCCCGAAATCACCCGACACATGCTCGTAGACATGCGCGTGGGTATCGATCAGGCCGGGGGTGACGATGAGCCCCTTGGCGTCGATCACCCGGGTCCGGGGACCGGGTTCCAGCATTGGCGCGACGGCGGCAATCCGGCCTTTCGCAATCGCGATGTCAACAATGCCGTCGACATCGTTGGCGGGGTCGATGACGTGCCCGCCTTTGACCAGCACATCGAAGGTGGATTTCGGCGAACGGATCATCGCGGCTCTTGGCTTACCGGCTCTCGCCATCGCTGCACCCTCCGTTGTCCGGCGGTGCCGGTTTCAGACCGGCCCGGCCGCCGATGATTGCCGTGCTATCACGTTACACGGTCGGCTTGATGTTCTGGTTCATCCGGAACAGGTTGGTCGGATCATATTTGTTCTTCAGGGCGACGAGCCGCTCGTAGTTGCGGCTGTAGGCGCCGGTGAGGCGACCTGCTTCCTCGGCGTCGAGGTGATTGACGTAGACCTCGCCGCTGGCGAACGGCTCGACCGCATTCCAATAATCGCGCGTCCACTGGACGTGTCCGGCCGTCTCGGCCGGGTCGTTCCATTGCGAGATCACGTCGTAATCCCATTGGTCGGCGCGCAGGCTGTAGGCGGTCGCATCGCGGTCGATGCGGGTGCAGGCGCCGTGGCAGTGGAAGAACCCGACCATCGACATCGGCGAGCGCATGCTCTCGGCCCGGCCGATCATGACGTCCAGCACGCCGTCGCCCAGTTCCGTCAGAAAGCTCGATTTCCAGTAGCGTTGCACGCCGCCGTAGGGCACCGCCGCATCGAGCAGCGAGTTGAGCTGCACATACGACATCGGACCGATCGTGTCGGCCAATGGCGAGCCGAAATTGCGCGCTGGCGCCAGCAGCTTTTCGCCCTTCGCTGGATCGCCGATATGGCCAACCAGCATCGCGACAACGGGCTCGCCCTCGGGCGACGTCATCATCGCGGCGAACGCCGTCAGGTCGTCGCCGCAGGCGCGCGCGTAATCGCGATAGAACCGCAACACGTCCATCGACTTGTCGCGCGGATAGATGACCATCCCGGCCAGCACCGGGTCGAGCGGGTGCAGCCGGTATTCGAACGAGGTGACGACGCCGAAATTGCCGCCGCCGCCGCGCAAACCCCAGAACAGGTCAGGGTTCTCGTCGGCGCTGGCAGTCATAAACTTGCCGTCGGCGGTGACGATGTCGGCCGACAGCAGGTTGTCGCAGGAGAGGCCGTGCTTGCTCATCAGCCAGCCGAGACCGCCGCCCAATGTCAGCCCGGCGATGCCGGTGGTCGAGACAACGCCGCCGGTGGTAGCAAGGCCGAAGGCCTGCGTCTCGCGATTGAACTCGCCCCAGGTGAGGCCGGCCTGGGCATGTACGGTACGCCCCACGGGATCGACCCGCATCCCCTTCATCGCCGACAGGTCGATCATCAGCCCTCCCTCGCAGACCGCGTTGCCAGTGATGTTGTGGCCGCCGCCCTTGACCGACACCAAGAGCTCGTGG
>DASYUS010000264.1:0-2047 GCA_036000945.1 Allostellaceae bacterium | reverse complement strand
ATACCGATGCCGCCGGCGCCCCCAGGACCACCGACAACGTAATCATAGGCGCCGGCGGTGCCGGCGGCGCCGGCGATCAGCGCCGCCGTGTCGGCGGTGCTGCCGTTGACGACGGTGCCGCTGCTGCCGTAGACCGCATTTCCCGAGGCGGCGGTGGCGGTGATCGTGCCGAAATTGCTGAGCGTCACCCCGCCGCCGATCGTATTGCTGCTGGCGAAGCTCCAGTGCGCCCCGCTGTCGACCGTCACCTGCGAGAAGCCGACATACTGCGTCCCGATCCCCGAGACGGTGCCGGTGCTCGCCGCCGAGGCCAACTCGAGCAAATTGCCGCTGCCGGTGCCGCCGTTGACGATGCCGCTGAACACCGCCCCCGGATAGACGACGACGCGGTTGCCGCCGCCAGCGAACTGGACCGCGACACCGCTCGCGCCGCTGATCGTGCCGGCGTTGACCACAGTGCTGTTGTCTGTGCCGCTGCCGAGGTTGACGCCGACCCCGAAATCTCCATCGGTCCCGATGATGGTTCCGGAGTTGATCACCGTGCTGGCGGCTTGGCGGATGTGGACGGTCTGCCGGGCGGCTTGGATAAGCCCGCCGCTGTTGTTGAGATAGCCGCCCACGTTGAAATAGACAGCCTTGAAACTTCCGACGACCGTCCCGGAATTGACGACCCTGCTGCCACCGCCGTCGGTGAGAATGCCAGAGAACCCCTGGATCAAGGCATTCGTTTCGTTGGTAACGCTGCCGGTACCCTGCAGATGCACCCCGTAGCCGATACCGGTGGCGATCACCGTGCCCTGGTTGACCAGCGTCCAGGCCTGCGTGTTGTCGCCCAATATCGCGGTGATGTCAGCGCTGGACGGCTCGACCGCGCCGTCGGAGGCGATCGTCAGCGGCGAGGTGACGACGCCGCTGCTTTCAGTCGTGCCGAAAACGATGCCGCTCGTAACGGTCGTGCCGGTGATTGTCGACATGATCCCCCTTCCCCAAGCCGGAGAACGCCGCTGCTGGATCGCGCGAGCAGTGCCGCCCGGCAGGCCGGCTGTTGCGGCATCATGAACGTGCGGTTGAGCGCCGGTCAATCGGGCAGATGCTCCGGCCGAACGAGCCTTAGCCGACCTCGAGCGCCGTCTGCGCATCATCGCGGCGACCCCGATTGCGGACGCTTGACCGGCGGCTAGCACGGCGCGAAGAGCCCGATATCGCCGATCGCCCCTGGCGTGCACGGGCCGCTCGTCCGCCGGATGGCCCGCCTCGTCGCGCGCTACCGCGAGGAATGCGACATCGACCGGCAGTTCCTCGCGCTGACGCTCGCCGAGGCCTACGCCGCAATCTCGCCTGCTTTTCCCTTGCAGGAACAGGTAGGATCAGCGGTGGACGGCCCAGCGGCGTAGGGTGCGTTGAGCGGAGCGAAGCCCGCCAAAAATCACAATGAGACGGTGAGGCAATGAGATTGCGGCGTGCATGACATCTCGGTGCCTCGCCGTCTCATTGTGAATCTATAAGGAGGGCTTCGGCTCCACCGAGCCGCGCGACAAAAATGGGAGGTTTTCACCATGGCCCCACGCGTCGATCCGGTCGCCTCCGACGAGGCCCTCCCCGCGCGCGCCGATGTCGTCGTCATCGGCGGCGGCATCATCGGCACCAGCGCGGCCTTGTTTCTCGCCCAGCGCGGCGTCTCGGTGGCGCTCGTCGAAAAGGGGCACATCGCCGGCGAGCAGTCGAGCCGCAACTGGGGCTGGTGCCGCAAGATGGTGCGCGACCCGCGCGAGATCCCGCTGATCATCGAAAGCCTCAGGCTGTGGGAGGGGATGAACGAGACGGTCGAGGCCGAGACCGGGTTCCGCACTTGCGGCATCATGTATCTGGCAGAGAAGCCCGAAGATCTGGCCCGGCTTGAAGGCTGGCTCGACTACGCGAGGGAATACCAGCTCGACACCCGCGTCATCGGCGGCGCCGAGGTGGCGCGGCTCCTGCCGGGGGCCCAGAAGCCCTGGGCCGGCGCCCTCTACACGGCGAGCGACGGCAAGGCCGAGCCGCAGATGGC
>DASYUS010000263.1:0-7675 GCA_036000945.1 Allostellaceae bacterium | reverse complement strand
TGCCGTCGACGGTATCGTCCTTGCCGCCGTTCTTGTCCGCCTCGGACAACAGATCGGCGATCCTGCGGTCGCCGAGCAGGCGGTTGATCGCGATGCCGAAGGCGCCGTTCTTGTCGTGGCGCACCATGAGGATGACGCTGCGATGAAAACGCGGGTCGCGCATCGACGCCGAGGCGATCAGCAGCTCGCCGGGCGCCGGCTCAGGGGGCGGCGGCGCATCTTCGGCGGCGGTTGCGAGCGCTCCCGCCAAGGCGGCCGCGCCGACGAACCCGGCCAGCCGGAGCGGCAGTTTCCAGGCGATCTTCATTGTCATTGCCAGCGAAGCGACGCAATCTCGCGATCATAGTGCCTCAATCGGGCTGAGATTGCTTCGTCGCGCTGCGGGCTCCGCGCAATGGCCATGACCGACGACCTTCCCCTCGACCGGCTCGACGCGTGGCTGCGCGACCATGTCGCGGGATTTCGCGGGCCGCTCGCCGCCGAACGCTTCCCCGGCGGCCAGTCGAACCCGACGTACCGGCTCGCCGCCGCCTCCGGCGATTACGTGCTGCGCCGCAAACCGCCCGGGCCGCTCTTGCCGAGCGCCCACGCCGTCGACCGCGAATTCCGCGTCATGCGCGCGCTCGGCCAAACCGCGGTGCCGGTGCCGCGGGTCCACGCGCTGTGCGAGGATGACGCCGTCATCGGCAGCGCCTTCTACGTCATGGAATTCCTCGACGGCCGGATCTTCTGGGACCAGCGCCTGCCGGAAGTTGCCCCGGCCGAACGCGGCGCGATGTTCCAATCGATGAATGCCGTCATTGCCGCGTTGCACAGCGTCGATTGGCAGGCGATCGGGCTCGGTGATTTCGGACGGCCGGGCAATTACATGGCGCGCCAGATCGCGCGCTGGAGCCGGCAGTACCGCGCCTCGGAAACCGAGACGATCGCGGCGATGGACCGGCTGATCGACTGGCTGCCGCTGCATCTGCCGCCCGAGGGCGCCCCCTCGGTTGTCCACGGCGACTACCGCATGGACAATTTGGTGTTCCACCCGACCGAGCCCCGGGTGATCGGCGTCCTCGATTGGGAATTGTCGACGATCGGCGACCCGCTCGCCGATTTCGCCTATCACGCGATGACCTGGCGGGTGACGCCCGAGCTGTTCCGCGGCCTCGCCGGCATCGACTTCGCGGCGGCGGGGATCCCCGACGAGGCGGCGTACGTCGCCACCTATTGCCGCCGCACCGGCCGTGATCGGGTGCCCGCCTGGGAGTTCTACATGGCCTACAGCCTCTTCCGCATCGCCGCGATCCTGCAGGGCATCGCCAAACGCGCGCTCGACGGCACCGCGGCGAGCCATGAGGCGAGCGAGGTCGGCCGCCTCGCGCGTCCCTTCGCCGAACAGGCATGGGCGCTGGCCGGCTCACTTGGAGCGTGATCCGCCATGCCGCGCACAGGATAGGCAATGCACCGCGAATTGATCTCGCGACAACTCGAGTTCGCTCTGCGGGAATCGCTCGATGCTCCGTCGCTCCGCCTGCTCGATCTGCACGGCGAGCGGCCACCGATCGACGAACAGCGCGAACCCTGGCTTCCGATCAAATACGGCGCGGCCAGTGCCGACGAATGGTTTGGCGTCGTGCCCGCGGTCGCGCGGCTGCAACGGTCGGCCGACACACCGGAGGAAAGGCTTCCTCTGGCCGTCAAGGTCAATCCCCGGCAAGGCTTGGCGCGGGGCCTGATCCCGTGGATCGTCGGCCGGCAGAGGATTGCCCTCGACCGTCCGTATTGGCAGTACCGGCGCGCCGCACAGTGCGACGATACCGCCGGCCGGGAGCGGCACATTTATGCGCTGGCTGCCGACACCCCGCAGCTGCGCCGCGTGCTGCCGTGGTGCTACGGCACCGGCGGCGACGATGCCTCCGGCGAGCAGGTCGTCTTTCTTGACTTCCTGACCGAGATGAGCCGCCTCGATGCCAGCGGTGCGATTGCCGATTGGCCGCCCGAGGCGATCGATGGCGCACTGCGGGCGGCCGCTGGATGGCACGCCGCCTTCTGGGGGCTGGAATTGGGTGAATTTTCTTGGGCGGGGCCACGGCCGAGCACGAGCGATATGCTGGCGGACGAACCGCTGTGGCGGGGGCTCCTCGACGATGCCCATAGGCGATTTCCGGACATCGTCAGCGACGCGGTCTGGCGCCGGCGGCACCGGCTGATCGACACCTTGGCGGAGTGGCATGCCTTCAAGGATCTGCTGCCCGCAACCCTGGCGCACAACGACTTCAACCAACGCAACGTCGGCTTCCGGCCAGATGTCGTTGTGCTCGACTGGGAGCTTGTCGAGCGGAACACCGCGCAGCGCGACCTCGTCGAGATGCTGGTCTTCGTGCTGCCGGCCAGCGCCGATCGCGCGCAGATCGACAGGCATGTCGAGGCCCATCGGCTGGCACTGATCGACAACGGCGCGAGCGATGTCGACCGCGAGCAATGGATCGAAGGCTTCCGCTGCGAGGTGAAGGTCGAGGCGATCGATCGCGTCAGCCTGCAGCTATTGTTCGCCGCGGAGTTCCCGCTCGCCTATATCGGGCGGATCAACGCCACGGTCGAGCGGCTGCTCGATTTCTACGAGTGAGGGCGCCATAGCACGAGCCGACATTTTCCACCCCGATTTCACCCCGACCCCCTATTGGTGGGAGGCCTATGAGCCGGCCGCCGGCGAGCTGGCCGCGGTGCCGCGCGAGGCCCGCGTCGCGATCGTCGGCGGCGGCTATGCCGGCCTCGCGGCGGCGCTCGAATTGTCGCGGCACGGCGTCGACGCCGTCGTCCTCGAACGCGGCGCCCTCGGCGTCGGCGCCAGCACGCGCAACGGCGGCTCGGTTTCGGGCGGCGTCAATATCGGCAAGAGTTTTTCGGGGCGCGCCGCTTCGGTCGATGCCGCGCGTACTCATCGCCTCTTGTCGGACGGGGCCGACGCCTTCGCCCTGATCGAGCGACTGATCGCCGAGGAGGCGATCGAGTGCTTCTGGCAGAAGCGCGGGCGCTTTGTCGGCGCCTGGACGCCCGACCATTTCGCCTATCAGGAAACCCGGTTGCGCAATCTCAACGAGGACGCCGAGTCGGGCGCCTACATGGTGCCGCGCCGGCGGCAGCGCGAGGAAATCGCCAGCGACTATTATTATGGCGGGATGGTCGTCGAGCGTTCGGCGAGCCTCCATCCGGCGCTCTACTACAAGGGCCTGCTCGATGCCTGCCGCCGCCGCGGCACCGCGATCTGTGCCGAGGCGTCGGTCAAGAAGATCACGGCAAACGGCGCGGGCTGGCGGGTTGAGACGATCCGCGGCACCATCCTTGCCGGCGATGTGGTGATCGCTACCAACGGCTATACCGGCACGGTGACGCCCGCGCTGCGCCGCCGCATCGTGCCGATCGCCAGCCACATCATCGCGACCGAGTCGCTCCCCGCGGATCTCGCCGCGTCGCTGATCCCGAAGCGACGCAGCATCTCCGATACCAAGCGCGTGCTGTGCTATTACCGGATGTCGCCCGACGGTACGCGCATGGTGTTCGGCGGCCGCGCCCGCTTCACCCCGGCCAATCCGCGCCTCTGCGCCCAGGTGCTGCACGGCTACATGACCGCGCGCTTCCCCCAGTTGAAGGGGGTGCGGGTGACCCACAGCTGGACCGGCAACACCGCCTTCACGCTCGACGCGCTGCCGCATATGGGCGAGGAGGGCGGCCTCCATTACTGCCTAGGGTGTAACGGCAGCGGGGTGGCGATGATGACCTATCTGGGCACCCAGACCGCCCGCAAGATCGCCCGCGTCGCCAACGCGCCGTGCGCGTTCGACAGCCCGGAATTCCCCGACCATCCGCTCTATACCGGGAACCCCTGGTTCCTGCCGCTCGTCGGCGGCTGGTACCGGATGCGCGACCGGCTCGATCGGATGCTCGCGTGAGCGGCCGCCTGTCCCTCTCCCCGCAAGCGGGGCGAGGGAACGAGGTTGAGATGCCGGGTAAATCTGGCGCAGGATGGGTCAGGCGGCACCGCACCTCTCCCTCTCCCCGCATGCCGCATGCGGGGAGAGGGTTGGGGTGAGGGGCTTTGCGATTGCGGGAGTACAATGATGCAGTTCGAACAGTTCAAATCGTCACTCGACGGCGCGTCGCCGCCGGCTGGCACCAGCGGCGCGGTGCAGGCGCTGTGGTGGCAGGCCAAGGGCGATTGGCACCGCGCCCATCGCTGCTGCCAGGACTCGCACGACCCGTCCGGCGCCTGGGCGCACGCCTACCTGCACCGCGTCGAGGGCGACGAGATGAACGCCGACGGCTGGTACCAGCGCGCCGGTAAGACGCCCTCGACCGCCCCGCTCGACCAGGAGTGGGAGGAGATCGCCCGGACGCTGCTCGCCTCCTGAAAGCCGTCTTGCAGCGGATTGCTCCGTTGTGATATATCAACGATATATGACATCGTGGGTGCCGCTATGCGGACGGCGAAGCTCTTCTGGTCGGGTCGGTCGCAGGCGATCAGGTTGCCGAAGGAATTTCGCTTGCCTGGCGGCGAGGTCAGAATTCGGCGTCACGGGAACACCCTGATCGTCGAGCCGCTCACCGACGACTGGAGCTGGCTCGACCGGGTCGCCGGCCAAATTGACGAGGATTTCGTGGAGGCGGTTGCCGAGCGGCCATTGCCGCAGCGACGCCCGACGCTCGACGATCTGTTTCGCTGATGCGCTATCTGCTCGACGCTAACGTCGTCATCGCGATGCTGCGCGACGCCGCATCGCGGCCGGCGCAGCGCGCACGACAGCAGCGGCTGGATGACGTCGCCGTGTCGGCGATTGTCGAGCACGAACTTTATTATGGCGCCTTCAAGAGCCGGCGCTGCGCCCGCAACGTCGCGCTCGTCGACTCGCTGCAATTTCCGGTCATCGAGTTCGATCGCGAGGACGCTCGTCAGGCCGGCGAGATCAGGGCGCTGCTGGCGGCCGAAGGCATGACGATAGGGCCGTACGACGTCCTGATCGCCGGCCAGGCAAAGGCGCGTGCTCTGACCTTGGTGACCCACAATTTGGGGGAGTTTGGGCGCGTACCGGGGTTGCGGATCGAGGATTGGGAGGCCGGTTAATCTGCCGCAGCGGGCTGAGCCGCTCGCTCGTATTTGCGCGCGGGGGTGTTGATCGGCTCGGACAGCGGAGCGGCGCCGAACGAGGCGGCGACGCGTTCGGGCGCCGGGTCGCGGTAGAGCGTCGTGCGCTGCTTCGGCGTGCGGCCCAACGAGCGGATCAGCGCCTCCATGTCCTCCGGCGGCATCTCCTGACCGAAGCTCGCGCCGGCGGCGCGCGAGATGCTTTCGTTCATCAGCGTGCCGCCCATGTCGTTGCACCCGGCGTTAAGGCAGGCGGCGGCGCCCTCCGGCCCGAGCTTGACCCACGAGCATTGGATGTTCGGGATCACCGGGTGCAATGCCAACCGCGCGACCGCGTGCATCAGTATCGCCTCGCGCCAGGTCGGGCCGAGCCGCGAGCGGCCCTTCAGCGAAATCGGCGTCTCCATCGGCACGAACGGCAGCGGCACGAACTCGGTAAAGCCGCCGGTCCACTGCTGCAACGCGCGGACGCGCAAGAGGTGCCGCGCCCAATGCTCGTAGCGCTCGACATGGCCGAACATGACCGTAACCGTGCTCTTGAGGCCGACGCCGTGCGCCGCCTCCATTACTTGCAGCCACTCGGCGGTCTTCACCTTGTCCGGGCAGATGATCGCGCGGACTTCGTCGTCGAGGATCTCGGCCGCGGTGCCCGGCAATGAGCCGAGCCCGGCCTCGCGCAACTCGCCGAGAAAATCGGGGAGGCTGCGCCCGAGCGTCTTCGCGCCCTGCCACACTTCGAGCGGCGAGAACGCGTGGACGTGCATCCCCGGCACCGCCGCCTTGATCGCGCGGCAGACCGAAAGATAGGTGGCGCCGGTATATTCCGGGTGGATGCCGCCCTGCAGGCAGACCTCGGTCGCACCGCGCTCCCAGGCTTCCTCGACGCGGCGGACGATCTCAACCATGTCGAGGTTGTAGGGCTTGCCGCGCAAATTCTCGCTGAGCTTGCCCTTCGAGAAGGCGCAGAACTGGCAGCGGAAATAGCAGATGTTGGTGTAGTTGATGTTACGGGTGACGACATAGGTCACGGTGTCGCCCGAGACCTTGCGGCGCAATTCATCTGCGGCCTCGCACACCAGGCCGAACTCGTCGCCGCGCGCTTGAAACAGGCGGACGATGTCGGCCTCTTCCAACGTCTCGCCAGCGGTTGCCCGGGCGAGAATATCGGCCAGTTGCCCCTCACCCTGTCCCTCTCCCCGCAAGCGGGGAGAGGGAACCTTGGTGCGAGGCGGCGCCACAGCTCTCCCTCTCCCCGCCGGCGGGGAGAGGGCTGGGGTGAGGGGCTTTACCGGCGGCGGCGTGCCGGCGCCGGGGGTCCAGGGGTCGGTGCGTGCCAAACCCTGGCCGTCGACCGCCCGTAACACCGGCGTGCGCAGTTTTGCATCGATCCAGCGGGCCGGGTCCTGCGCGTAGGCCGGGTAGATCGCGAGGCGCTCGACCAAGAGCTTGCCGGCCGCTGCGGTGCGCCGCGCCAGGAGGTCGAGCGCCGGCCACGGTGCCTCGGGGTTGACGTGGTCGGGGGTCACCGGCGACACCCCGCCCCAATCGTTGATCCCCGCCGCGACCATCTCTTCGAGCGCGTCGGGCATCAAATTGGGCGGCGCCTGGATGTTCATCGCCGGCCCGAAAACCAGCCGGGCGACGGCGATCGTCCACAGGTGGTCAGCAAGGTCGGGCTCAGACGCCGCCGCCATCCGGGTCGCCGGCTTCGCCCGGAAATTCTGGATGATGATTTCCTGGATATGGCCGTAGCGCTCGTGCAGGTTGCGCAATGCCAGCAGCGACTCGATGCGCTCGGCCCTCGTCTCGCCGATGCCGATGAGGATCCCCGAGGTGAACGGCGCCGCCGCTTCGCCGGCCGCCGCGATCGCCGCCAGCCGCCGCGCCGGCATCTTGTCGGGCGAGCCGAAATGCGGTCCGCCGCGGCGCGACAGCCGCTCGGCGGCGCTTTCGAGCATGATTCCCTGCGACACCGAAACCGCGCGCAGCCGCTCCGTCTCCTCGCGGGTCATGACGCCGGGGTTGAGGTGCGGCAGGAGCCCGGTTTCCTTCAGCACCAGCGCCGCCATCTCGGCGAGGTAGCTGAGCGTCGTCGAGTGGCCGAGCCGCGCCAGCGCCTCGCGCGCCGCCCCGTAGCGCAATTCCGGCTTGTCGCCGAGCGTGAACAGCGCCTCCTTGCACCCGGCCTTGGCGCCGGCGCGGGCGATCGCCAGCACCTGCCCCGCATCGAGATAGGCCGCCTCACCGCGCCGCGGCGGGTGCGCGAACGTGCAGTAATGGCAGACATCCCGGCACAACTGCGTCAGGGGGATGAACACCTTCCTCGAATAGGAGACGAGCGGCCCATGCCCGGCATCGCGCAACGCCGCGGCGACCGGCATCAGCGCCGCCAGATCGTTCGTGTCGGCCAGCGCCAGCGCCTCGTCGGCGCGGAGCTGCGCACCGGAGGCGGCGCGGTCGAGAATTGCCGTAAGACTCATTACCTCACCCCTCCGGGCCGCGGGCGGCCACGTTGCTTCGACAGGATTTCATCCCGCTAGCGGGGGC
>DASYUS010000262.1:0-1890 GCA_036000945.1 Allostellaceae bacterium | reverse complement strand
CCGCGCCGCAGCACGACCCCGACCGGCGCCTCGCGCGCGAGGAAAACCGACAGGCGGCAGTAACTGGGCGGCGCGGGCATGCGGTCACCACAGCTTCGGCAGCGCGTCCCAGAAGCTGGGCGGCAGCGCGTCGGCCGGCGGCAGCGGGTTGAAATCGAGCGGGCGGTCGCTTTCGATGCGCTCGCGGCTCGGCAACTGCGCGCTGTCCCAACCGCCGCCTAGCGCCTGGATCAGCGCCGCGCTGGCGGTCAGCCGGTTTTGCCGGATGTTGACCGCCGTCACTGCGGCGTTGAGAGCAACGGTCTGAGCGACAATGACGCTGGTATAGGCGACGGTCCCGGCCCGGTATTGGTTGTTGATCACGCGCTCGGCCTCGCGCGCCGCGGCGACCGCATCCCGCTGGGCCTTCTCCTGTTGTGCCAGGATGCGCGAGCCCGACAGCTGGTCCTCGACCTGCTGGAACGCAGTCAGCACGGTCTGCCGGTAGGCGGCAACGCTCTGGTCGAAGGCCGCACGCTGCTGCTCGACCTGGGCGTTGCGCCGGCCGGCATCGAAGATCGTCTCGGCGAGGTTCGAGCCGAACGACCAGACCCGGCTCGATGCGGTGAACAGCTTCGCCAGCGTCGCCGCCGCCGCTCCGGCGTCGGCCGACAGCGTGATGTCGGGGAAGAAAGCCGCCTCGGCCACGCCGATCTGCGCGTTGGCAGCCGCCATCTGCCGCTCGGCCGCAGCGATGTCGGGGCGCCGCTCGAGCAGTGCCGAGGGCAGCGACACCGGGACCAGCGGCACGGCGATGGCCGTGTCGACCGGCGCAATCGTCAGCTCGGCCGGCGGCTTGCCGATCAACACCGCAATCGCGTGTTCGAGCTGGGCCCGGGTGACGCCGACGGCGATCAGCTGCGATCGCGTCCCCTCGAGCTGTGCCTGCGCCTGGGCGACTGCCGACGGGTCGGCGGTGCCGCCCTCGTACTGGTTTCTGACGATGCGCAGCGCCTCGCTGTAGGCCTTGACCGAGGCTTCGAGCAGGCGTTTCAGCTCGTCGGCGCTGCGCAGCTGCAGATAGGCGGCGGCGAGCTGACCTTGCGCCGACAGCCGGGCCCCCGCCACCTCGCCGGCGCTGGCCTGGGCGCTCGCGACATTGCTTTCGACGCTGCGTCGGATCCTGCCCCACAGGTCGGGCGTCCAGGACGCCGCAGCGGTCGCGCTGAAGAAATTCGAGATCCGGCCGGCGGTGCGCGAGCGCTGTGCCGAGGCGTCGATCTCGGCCGTCGGAAAAAACCCGGCGCGGGCCTCGGCGACGATCGCCTCGGCCTGGCGGAAGGCGGCCTCGGCGGCTTTGAGGTTCTGGTTCGAGATGTCGATCTGGCGCTCCAGCCCATCGAGCACCGAGTCGCGATAGACCGACCACCAGGCGCCGCGGTCGATCGCATCGGCCGGCCGGGCGAGGCGCCAGCCCGCCTCCCGGGGACCCGGCTTCCACGCTTCCTTGTAGGCGACCGGGACCAGTGCCGCGGGACGCTGATAATCGGGCCCGACGGTGCAGGCCGTCAGCAGCAAACTCACCGTCATCCCGGCGAAGGCCGGGATCCATGTATCCGCCTGTCGACTCTTTCCCGTTCGGCCCGGTCGTCGCGCCAGAAGGGCTAGGTTCGCGACTGGCGGCGCGATGGATCCCGGCCTTCGCCGGGATGACGGTCGGGACCCGGATGACGAATCCGTGATCATTCGCCGGGTTCGGCGATGCGGCGGCGCAACCGGGATGGCCGCTGGCCTCGGGCCCACAGCCGCAAGCGGTCGAGGTAAAGGTAGATCACCGGAGTCGTGTAGAGCGTCAGCATCTGGCTGAACAAGAGGCCGCCGACGATCGAAATACCGAGCGGGACGCGGAGC
>DASYUS010000261.1:0-5335 GCA_036000945.1 Allostellaceae bacterium | reverse complement strand
CTCTCCCCGTAAACGGGGAGAGGGAACCCACTGCGAGGACACGCCACAACTCTCCCTCTCCCCGCAAGCGGGGAGAGGGCCGGGGTGAGGGGCAAGACGCTCAAATCCTGTAGCGGACCTCGCCGCCGGTGCTCTAGGCTGGGGAAGAGCAAGCCAACTGGCGGGAGGACGGAAATGCAGTTCGGGTTTGGCGCGCCGGTCAGCGGGCCGCTGTCGGGGCCGCGCGATCTCGCACGCATCGTCCAAGAGGGCGAGGCGATGGGTTACGACTATTGCACGATCAGCGACCACGTCGCGATCCCGCGCGACATGGAGGCGAAATACCCCTATTCCGACACCGGCGAGTTTCCCGGCCGGGCCGGCGGCGATCGCCACGAGCAGCTGACCTGCGTCGCCTTTGTCGCGGCGAAGACGGCGAAACTGCGGCTGGTCACCTCGGTCACCGTCGTGCCGCATCGCCCGCCGATGCTGACCGCCAAGGTCATCTCGACGATCGACGTCCTGTCGGAAGGCCGCTTTACCTGGGGCATCGGCGTCGGCTGGTGCCGCGAGGAATTCGAGGCGGTCGGCACCGAGCCGTTCGATGAGCGCGGCGCCGTCACCGACGAGACGATCGCCGTGTGCCGCGAGCTGTGGGGCAACGACAACCCCAGCTTCCACGGCAAATACGCCAAATTCTCCAACATCTTCTTTCAGCCGCGCCCGGTGCAGAAGCAGATCCCGGTGTGGGTCGGCGGCGAGAGCGGCCCGGCGATGCGGCGCACCGCCAAGCTCGGCGACGCCTGGTATCCGATCGGCACCAACCCGCGCAACCGGCTCGACACGCTGAAGCGCTTTGATGGCGGGATCGAGCGGCTGCGCAAGATGACGCGCGACGCCGGGCGCGATCCCGCCGCGGTCGGGCTGGCCTACCGGTTCTCGCAATTCGGCCCGGCGGTCCCCGAACGCGCCGACAATGGCGATCGGCGGCTCGGCTCCGGCAGCAATGCAGCGATCACCGGCGACCTGCGCGCGCTGCGCGATCTCGGCGTCGTCGCCGTCGATTTCAGCTTCGGCGGCGACACCGCCGACGCCGTCATCGCCAACATGCGCCGCTGCCGTGAAGACGTGCTGGCGAAGGTTTGAATATTTCACAATGAGGCAGTGAGACGGTGAGGTTTATCTACCGATTCGTGCCAGATATCGAGCGCCGACCTCTGGCGGTAGTCCGTCGATGCAGATATCGGGCAAGCAGAGAAGATCCCTTCTCGCTGCCTCGTTGCCTCATTGTTATCCTTTGGAGGAGCAAGAGGTGCTGAAACTCGGATACAAGGCGTCGGCCGAGCAGTTCGGGCCGAAGGATCTGCTCGATTTCTCCTGCCTGGCGGAAGAGGTCGGCTTCGAGTCGATCTTCGTCAGCGATCACTTCCAGCCGTGGAAGCATACCGACGGCCACGCGCCGGCGGCGCTGGTTTGGCTTGGCGCGCTCGGCGCCCGCACGCGACATGCGGTGATCGGCACCAGCGTCTTGACCCCGACCTTCCGCTATCACCCCTCGGTCGTGGCGCAGGCCTTCGGCACCTTGGGCGCGATGTTTCCGGGACGGGTCGTGCTCGGCGTCGGCACCGGCGAGTCGCTGAACGAGGTGCCATCGAGCGGCGTCGCCTGGCCGGGGCCGAAAGAGCGGCGCGACCGGCTGCGCGAATCGATCAACCTGATCAACAAGCTGTGGAGCGAGGACCGGGTCAGCTTCGAGGGCCAGTTCTATAAGACCGAGAGCGCGACGATCTACGACAAGCCGACGGCGAAGGTGCCGATCTGGGTCGCCGCCTCGGGGCCGCTGGCGGCGGCAATGGCCGGCCAGATCGCCGAGGGCTTCATCTGCACCAGCGGCAAGAACCCACAGCTTTATATCGACCTGACCGGCAAGGTCGAGGAGGGCGCCGCGAGGCGAAGCCGCAACAGCGCCGACATCGAGCGGATGATCGAGGTCAAGGTGTCGTTCGACAGCGACGCCCAGGAGGCAAAAGCGCTGACCCGCCATTGGGCCGCGCTCGCGCTGTCGCCCGAGGAGAAGACCGGGGTCGAGGACCCGGTCGAGATGGAGCGCCTCGCCGACGCCCTGCCGCTCGATCGGGCGGCGAGCCGGTGGATCGTGTCGAGCGACCCCGACGAGCAGGTCGAGCGCATCCGCCCCTATGTCGAGCTCGGCTTCACTCACCTCGTCTTCCACGCCCCCGGCCCCGACCAGCCCCGCTTCTTGAAGCTCTACGCCAAGGAGGTGCTGCCGCGCCTGCGCAAGTTGTTCGGGTGATCGAGGGAGTTACCAGCGGCCCCTCACCCTGTCCCTCTCCCCGCTTGCGGGGAGAGGGAGACCGAGGCGCAGCGATTCCGTCTGCGTTCCCTCTCCCCGCAAGCGGGGAGAGGGACAGGGTGAGGAGCATGGTAGAGATGCGATGACCGGACAGCTGACCATTACCGGCCTCAAGGGTGTGCCGATGGTCCAGCCGGGCGACGACCTCGGCGCGATCGCGCTTGCCGCCTATGCCGCGACGGGGCTCGTCCCAGCGGATGGCGATGTGCTGGTGGTGGCGCAGAAGATCGTTTCGAAGGCCGAGGGGCGCATTGTCGATGTCTCGGCGGTCGAGCCGTCGCCGCAGGCCGTCGTGCTGGCGGCCGAGGTGCAGAAGGATCCGCGGCTGGTTGAGGTCATTCTCTCGGAGTCGCGACGCATTGTCCGACACCGTCCTAACCTCATGATCGCCGAGCACAAGCGCGGCTGGGTGATGGCGAATGCCGGCATCGACCATTCGAATGTCGCGCCCGCCGACGGCAGGGAGCGGGTGCTGCTGCTGCCGGTCGACCCCGACGCCTCGGCCGAGACGCTGCGACAGCAGCTTACCGAGCGCAGCGGCAAGCGCATCGCGATCATCATCAGCGACAGTTTCGGCCGGCCGTTCCGCCGCGGCACGGTCGGGATTGCGCTCGGCGCGGCCGGCTTGCCGGCGGTGATCGACTGGCGCGGCCACCCGGATTTGTTCGGCCGCATCCTCGAAGTCACCGAGACCGGGTTTGCCGACGAGATCGCTGCCGCCGCTTCCTTGGTGCAGGGCCAGGCCGACGAGGCGACGCCGATCGTGCTCGTGCGCGGCCTTTCCTGGTCTGCGCCGGATGCGCCCGCCGCCGCGCTGGTCCGGCCGGCGGAGCACGATCTCTTCCGATGAGCCGAGGCGACGGGATGGTGGTGGCGCTGTCGGGCGGGATCGGCGGCGCGAAGCTGGCGCTCGGGCTCTACCGCATCCTACCGCCCGACACGCTGACCGTCGTCGCCAATACCGGCGATGATTTCGAGTATCTCGGCCTCGCGATCTCGCCCGACCTCGATACGCTGCTGTACACGCTTTCGGGACAGGACAATCCCGAACTCGGCTGGGGCCGGCGCGGCGAGACGTGGACGTTCATGGCCGCCCTCGAAGCGTTGGGCGGCGAGACCTGGTTCCGCCTCGGCGACGGCGACCTCGCGACGCATATCGAGCGCACCAGGCGGCTGAAGGCCGGGGAGCCTCTCTCCGTCATCATGGATGATTTCCGCCGCCGCCTTGGGATTGCCGCGCGCCTCGTTCCGATGTCAGACGCCATCGTGCGGACCCGGCTGCGCACTACCGGCCACGGCTCCTCCGCGGCTACCCCCACCCTTCCCTCCCCCGCCAGCGGGGGAGGGTTAGGGAGGGGGCAGGACGGCACCGCCTGGCTGGACTTCCAGGATTATTTCGTGCGGTTGCGCTGCGAGCCGGCCGTGTCGAAGATCGCCTTCGCCGGCGCGGAGACCGCGCGGCCGCATCCGGAATTTCTCCCGGCGCTCAGTGATCCGCGGCTGACGGCGGTGGTGATCTGCCCGTCGAACCCATTCATCAGCATCGACCCGATCCTTGCCATGCCCGGCGTGCGCGATGGGTTGCGCGCCTGCCGGGCGCCGGTGGTGGCGGTATCACCGATCATCGCCGGCCAGGCAGTCAAGGGCCCGACCGCCAAGATGATGGCCGAACTCGGCCTGCCGGTCGATGCTGCCGCGGTGGCGCGCCATTACCGCGACATCCTCGACCTCTACATCGCCGACGAGGCGGATCGGGCGGCGGTCGCCGGGCTCGATATCCCGGTGGTACTGGCGCAAACCTTGATGCGGAGCCTTGCCGACCGCGAGGCTTTGGCGCGCACCATCATCGCCGCCGCCGGGCGGGTAAGGAAATGAGCCGCGGCGGCAGCATCTGGGCGGTCATCCCGGTCAAAGAAACCGCGACCGCGAAGCAACGGCTCGCCCCCGCCCTGGCGGCGGGGCTTCGGCAGGCGCTTGCGCTCGCCATGCTCGAAGACGTGCTGGCGGCGTTGGCGGCGGTCCGCAGCCTCGCCGGCCGGCTCGTCGTTACGACCGACGAGGCCGCGGTGCGTCTGGCGGCGCGCTATGACGCCATTTGCATCGCCGACGGCGCAGATGATGGGCACACCGGCGCCGTCATGGCGGCGGCGCAGCGGCTCTCCCGCGAGGGCCGCTCCGGCATGCTGACCCTGCCCGGCGACATCCCGCTCGTCACCGCCGGCGAAATCGCGCAGCTCCTCGCAGCGCACCGGCCGGCGCCGTCGTTTACGATCGCGCCGTCGCATGACGAGAAGGGCTCGAATGCGATCCTGATGTCGCCGCCCGCTGCGGTACCGCTGCGCTTCGGCGACGACAGTTTCTTCCCGCATCTCGCGGCGGCCGAGGCATGCGGCATTCGCCCGACAGTCATGCGCCTCTCCGGCATCGCCTTGGATATCGACAATCCCTCCGATCTCGCGCATTTTGCGCGCCTCGGATCGCGCACGCGAGCGGGCCTGTGGCTCGCGGACAACGAAACCGCACTCGCCTCCGCCGGCATCGGCCGGCAGACGGTGCCGGAGCAGACACGGCCGACGTGACGCGGTGCCCCCGCTAGCGGGATGAAATCCTGTCGAAGCAACGTGGCCGCCCGCGGCCCGGAGGGGTGAGGTAATGAGTCTTACGGCAATTCTCGACCGCGCCGCCTCCGGTGCGCAACTCCGCGCCGACGAGGCGCTGGCGCTAGCCGACACGAACGACCTGGCGGCGCTGATGCCGGTCGCCGCCGTGCTGCGCGACAGGGGGTACGGGTCGCTCGTCTCATATTCGAGGAAGGTGTTCATCCCGCTGACGCAATTGTGCCGGGATGTCTGCCATTACTGCACCTTCGCGCACCCGCCGCGGAAGGGCGAGGCGGCCTATCTCGATGCGGGGCAGGTGCTGGCGATCGCCCGCGCCGGCGCCAAGGCCGGGTGCAAGGAGGCGCTGTTCACGCTCGGCGAC
>DASYUS010000260.1:0-2562 GCA_036000945.1 Allostellaceae bacterium | reverse complement strand
GATCGGCGTTCATCCGCGGGTCGCAGTGGGTGTGGTAGCGGTCCGACAGGGCGTCCTCGGTGATCGGGCGGGCGCCGCCGATGCATTCGGTGACGTTCTGCCCGGTCAGCTCGAAATGCACCCCGCCGGCATAGCTGCCCTCGGCGAGATGGACAGCGAAGGCGCCGTGCAGCTCGTCGAGGATGCGATCGAAGATCCGCGTCTTGTAGCCGGTCGACGAGGTGATCGTGTTGCCGTGCATCGGGTCGATGCACCACACGACTTGGGCCCCCTCGCGTTTGACGGCACGGATCACAGGCGGCAGCTTCGCCTCGACCTTGTCGGCGCCCATCCGGGTGATCAGCGTCAGGCGCCCCGGCTCATTGTGCGGGTTGAGCTTGGCGATAAGGCGCAGCACGTCGTCCGGCTCGGTCGTCGGCCCGCACTTCATGCCGATCGGGTTCTTGATGCCGCGCAGGAACTCGACATGGGCGCCGTCGAGCTGCTTTGTCCGGTCGCCCAGCCAGACGAGATGCGCCGAGCAGTCGTACCAGTCGCCGGTCGTCGAATCGACGCGGGTCATCGCCTCTTCGTAAGAGAGGAACAGCGCCTCGTGCGAGGTGTAGAACTCGGTCTCGCGGATCTGCGGTGTCGTCTCCGAATTGAGCCCGCAGGCCGCCATGAAATCGAGCGTCTCGGTCAGCCGGTCGGCGAGCGCGCGGTATCGCTCGCCCTGCGGCGAGCCCTCGACAAAATCCTGGTTCCAGGCGTGCACGCGGTGGAGGTCGGCGTAGCCGCCCTGGGCGAAGGCGCGCAGCAGGTTCAGCGTCGCCGCCGACTGGCTGTAGGCCTGGATCATCCGCTGCGGGTCGGGCTCGCGCGCGGCGGCATCGAAATCGAGCGCGTTGATGATGTCGCCGCGATAGGACGGCAGCGTCACCCCATTCTGCGTCTCGGTGTCGGAGGAGCGCGGCTTGGCGAACTGGCCGGCCATCCGCCCCAATTTGACGACCGGACATGCGGCGCCGAAGGTCAGCACCACCGCCATCTGCAAGAGCACCTTGAAGCTGTCGCGGATGTTGTTGGGGTGAAACTCGGCAAAGCTCTCGGCACAGTCGCCGCCCTGCAGCAGAAACGCTTTGCCGGCGGCGACGTCGGCGAGCCGGTCCTTCAACCGGCGGGCTTCGCCGGCGAAGACCAGCGGCGGGAAGCGGTGCAGCGTCTCCTCGACGCGGGCGAGTCCCTGTTCATCGGCATAGCCCGGGACCTGCCGGATCGGCAGCCCGCGCCAGCTTTGCGGTGTCCATTGTGCGGTCATGACGTAACGCCTTCCCGCACGGCGCTGCGGGTCTTGAGGGTCAATTCGGGCATAGCCTACCTCCGGGGCTGGAGGCCGCTCCATTTTGGCGGTTTTCGGATCGATGAGGTCCTGGAACACAAAAGCCGCCTCGGTAGGGCGGCTCGGGGAAAACGCAGATACGCGATCCTAGGCCGCCGACATGTACCGGCGGTACCAAAATCGCGCGACATGGCGCAGGGCGCGAACGGCCTTGATCTCTGCCATAGCGCCGGCATGCTATCGGCAGCACATCGGCGAGGCAAGCGGATTCCGGGATTTCGGCGTTATCGCCTTATGGGCGCCAAGCAGAGGCGGGCATGCGGCTTGCAGCGGCATCGTCCCGGCGTCATATGTGGCGCAGATCCGGCCCGGGAGTTTGCCGTTGATGATGGACCGCCTGTTCGCGATCGGCCGGCCGGCAGCCGTGGCCCTGGCGTGCTTGTGTGCCGGCTCGGCGGCCGCGGCGGAGATCATGCCGCACCGCGCGCTCTACACGATGAGCCTCGGACGCGCCAACAACGATGCCGGCGTCGCCGGGGTGAGCGGCACGATGGCCTATCAATGGGGCGAGACCTGCGACGGCTGGACCGTCGAGCAGCGCTATCGCCTCAGGATGGACTACGCCGACCAGCCGGATGTCGACATCGCATCCAAATTTGTGACCTCGGAGGCGAAAGACGGGTTGAGCTATCGCTTCAACCAGAAAGAGACGCGCAACGGCGCCGACAACGAGGAAATCAAGGGCACGGCCAAGCTCGACGGGCCCGGCCAAGGCGGTGTCGCCGATTTCGAGCAGCCCGCCGGCAAAAGCTTCAAGCTGCCGCCGGACATGCTGTTTCCGAGCGCCCACACGATCATGCTGATCGACAAGGCGCAGGCAGGCGAAAACTTCATTTCCAAGCACATCTTCGACGGCGCGACAGTGGAGAACGCAGTGCTCGTCTCGGCGGTGATCGGCGCCAAGATCGAGCCCGACGCCGAGGCCGCGAAAAGGAGCCCGCTGTTGAACCGCCCGGGGTGGCGCGTGCGCCTCGCCTTCTTCCCGGCCGACCAGAAGGAGGAAAAGCCCGATTACGAACTCGGCATGCTTCTGCTCGACAACGGCGTGTCGCGCGACATGGTGATCGATTACGGCGAATACGCAATCCGCGCCAAGCTCGACGACATCGAGGCGCTGCCCAAGCCGGGCTGCTGACGCGGGGTTGGCCGGGCTAGGCCGCGCCCAGCTAGGGCGGGGTGTGCAG
>DASYUS010000259.1:0-3201 GCA_036000945.1 Allostellaceae bacterium | reverse complement strand
GCATTGTGCACCGCACAATTCCCAGGCCCCAACCGCGGAACCGCTATCATGGCCAATGCTCGTTCCAATTCCTTCGATTTCGACGTCACCAAGATGTTCGCCGATTTCCGCTTTCGTCCGATCGACGTCGAGGCCGTATGGGCGGCGCAGCGCCGCAATCTTGAGGCCCTGAGCCAGGCCAACCAGCTCGCCGTCGAGGGCGTGCAGGCCGTCGCGCGCCGGCAGATCGAGCTGACGCGCGAGACCTTCGAGGGTTTCTCGGCGCTGATGCGCGACTTGGCGACGCCGGGCTCGACCGAGGACCGGATCGCCAAGAACACCGACTACGTCAAGCAGATGCTGGAAAAGGGCGTGACCCACAGCCGCGAGATCGCGACGATTGCGACCAAGGCCGGCACCGAGGCCGCCGAAGTGCTGCAGAAGCGCGCCACCGAGGGCCTCGACGAGATGCGCGCCCTGGCGAGCCAGCAGAGCGCGCGCTAAAGGTCGGCAACCGCAGCGCCGGGCACGCGGCGCCGGCCTGTCACCGCATTCCCGGCGCAAGCCAGGATCCACGCGTCAGCCGCCTCGCCAGCGGATCGGTGGATCGCGGCTTGCGCCGGGAATGCGGCATTTGTTTGGGGCGGAGCGCGATAATCAACCTGGCGCGACATAACCCCTAGCGTGGCAAGTGGACGCGGGCGCGCAAGCCGCCGTGCGGCGAGGTCTCCAGCCGGACATCGCCGCCGTGGCTGCGCGCCACGTCGCGGGCGATCGTGAGGCCGAGCCCGATGCCGCCGGTCGACGGGTTGCGCGAGGTATCGAGCCGGATGAACGGCTGGAACACCCGGTCGCGCTCGGCCGCAGGGATGCCTGGCCCGTCATCGTCGATGAGGATGTCGACCCCATCTTCGCCCGGGACGCTCGATAGCCAGACGTTCTCGCCGTAGCGCCGTGCGTTGGCGATCAGATTGGCGAGGCAGCGGCGCAGCGCCTGCGGCCGAACCGGCAGAACCGGCCCCGTTGTCGGCCCGGCCGGCGGGTCGAGCGCGAGCGGGGCGCCGTCGCGCCGGCTCGCCGCCGCCAGGTCTTCGAGCAACAGCGCGATGTCGGTCTCGACCGGGCTCTCGGTCCCCTCGCCGCGGGCGAAATCGAGGTAGAGGTCGACCAGCCGCTCCATCTCGGCGACATCGGATTTGAGCTCGGCGGCTGCCGGATCGCCGTCGATCAGCGCGAGCGCGAGCTTCATCCGGGTGAGCGGCGTGCGCAGATCGTGCGACACCCCGGCGAGCATCTCGGTGCGCTGCCGGATCTGACGCTGGATGCGGTCGCGCATCTGCATGAAGGCGATCGCCGCCTGACGCACTTCGAGCGCGCCTTCGATCTTGGTAAACGGTACCGGGCGGCCCTTGCCGAACCCGTCGGCCGCCGCCGCGAGCCGGCGCAGCGACTTCACCTGGTTGCGCAGCATCAGCACCGCGACGGACAGCAGCACCAGCGACGAGCCGATCATCCACAGGATGAAGACATAGGTCGTCGAGGTGTACACCCGATCGCGCGGCACGACGGCGCGCAGCACGCTGCTCGGCAGCTGGACCTCGATGTGGATGTCGCGCCGGCCGGTGGTCGCGTCCATGCGGTAGGGCCGGCCGACCCGCTCGCGCATCGCAAAGCGCAGGTGCTCCTCGAGGCGGCTGCCGCCCGGCGTGGGTTCCGGCGGCAGTTCGGCGCCGGGTTTTACGCTGAAGCCGATCCCGGTGAGAGCCGAGGTGTTCTCCAGGAGGCGCGTCAGCTCCAGCGGCGTATCGGTGTATTTCATCGCGTCGATCACCATGCCGATGTCGCCGGCTGTGTCGGCGGAGAGCCGTTTCGAGACGATTTCCCAATGCCGGGCATAGAACACCCAGGTCGCGATGATCTGGGCCAGCACCAGCGGCATCACGATCAGCAGCAGCGAGCGGCCGAACATCGTCTGCGGCAGCAGCCGCTTGAGCCACCGGCGCTGGCGAATGTCGAGAGCGCCCGGCGCGAGGCCCGGTGGCTCGTCGGACACCAGCACGGCCGTCTTGGCCATCACTTGGCTCGCCTCGGCGGCCATCGGCGCGCCGCTCTCACTCGGGCTTGAGCGCATAGCCGGTGCCGCGCACCGTTTGCAGATACCGCGGATAGCGCGGGTCGGGTTCGATCTTGCGGCGCAGCCGGGTCATCTGCACATCGACATTGCGGATGTTGCCGCTGAATTGCGCCGATTGCGACAGATCTTCGCGCGACACCGCCTCGCCGGCCCGCGCCGCCAAGCTGCCGAGGAGCCCGGCTTCGGCGGCGGTCAGATGCACGATGTCGTCGCCCCGGAACAATTCGGCGCGCGCGAGATCGAAGCGAAAAGCGCCGAAGCGCACGCTCTGCGCGGCGACACTCTCCGCGGTGCCTCGGCGCTCGAGGATATTGCGGATGCGCAATACCAGCTCGCGCGGCTCGAACGGTTTGGCGAGGTAGTCGTCGGCGCCCCGTTCGAGCCCGTTGACGCGGTCTTCGGCTTCGGCCATCGCGGTCAGCAGCAGGATTGGGATGCGCGGCGCTTGGCCCTGCTTGCGCAGGGCGCCGGTCAGGTCGAGCCCGCTTTCGCCCGGCATCATCACATCGAGCACGATGAGGTCGAAGGCAAAGCTCGCCAGATGAGCGCGCGCTTCCCCAGCCCCGGCGGCACTGGTCACGCGAAAGCCGTTCTCCGACAGATAGCGGCGCAGCAATTCGCGCAGCCGCGCATCGTCGTCGACCACGAGAAGGTGAGGCTCAAGCTCGCTCATCGCCCGCAAGTATACCGCACGTTGCCGCTCATTGCCGCGGCGGGTCGAAACGACGGCGATCCTCCTCGGCGGCGATGATGCCGAGCAGCACCTTGCGGAAGCCGGCTTCCGCCTGCGGGCCGGCCTTGCGGAACGCGGCGGCGACGCGGGCGCGCTGCACCTCCGACAGGCGGTGTTCCAGCTCGCGGCCGCTGGCCGTCAGTTCGAGCAGACGCTGGCGGCGGTCCTCCTCGCCGCGATGCTGCACGACGAACCCCTGACGGACTAGTTGGCCGAGCACCCGGTTGAGGCTTTGCTTGGTGATCCGCAGGATGCCGAGCAATTCGCCGACCGTCATCTGCGGATGGCGGCCGACGAAATGCACGACCCGGTGGTGGGCCCGCCCGAACCCGTATTGCGCGAGGATCGCATCGGG
>DASYUS010000258.1:0-2296 GCA_036000945.1 Allostellaceae bacterium | reverse complement strand
TCCGCACCGGCAGGGAATTCCTCGACGGGCTGCACGACGACCGGCAGATCTTCATCGACGGCGAGCGCATCGCCGACGTGACGCGCGACAAGCGGTTCGCCGGCGCGGCGCGGAGCCTCGCCGACCTCTTCGACATGCAGCACGACCCGGCGCTCCACGACCGGATGACGTTCGCCTCGCCGTCGAGCGGCGAGAGGGTTGGCCTCTCGTTCATCGAGCCGAAGACGGCCGACGACCTCGTGCGCCGGCGCGACATGGTCAAGACCTGGATGGACGCGACCTGCGGCATGTTCGGCCGCAGCCCCGATTTCCTCAATGTGATGCTGACGGGGCTGGCCGCTGCCGCGCCGGCGTTCGGCAAATTCGCCGACAACATCCGGGCCTACCACGTCCACGCGCGCGAGCACGATTTGTGCATGACGCACACGCTGCTCAACCCGCAGGTCGACCGCTCGCGCCCGGTCGAGCAGCAGGCAAAGGACCTCGCGGCGAAGATCGTGCGCGAGACCGATGCCGGCATCGTCGTCAAGGGTGCCCGCATGGTCTCGACGCTGTGCGCGTATTCGGACGACATATTGGTGATGCCGTCGACGTTTCTCGCGACCAACGCCGAGGCTGCGCCTTACGCCTTCGGTTTTTCGATCCCGGTGGCGACGCCGGGGCTGCGCTTCATCTGCCGGCCGTCGGTCATCCACCAGAACGCCGCCTCGCCGCTCGACTGGCCGCTGTCGTCGCGGCTCGACGAGGGCGACGGGCTGGCGGTGTTTGACGATGTGCTGGTGCCGTGGGAGCGCGTCTTCATCCACCGCGATCCGGAGATGTGCAACGGCCTCTTCCAGCGCACCGGCGCGATGCCGCAGGTCATGCACCAGACCGCGACGAAGAACCTGGCGAAGGCGGAGTTCATGTTCGCGCTCGGCGCGGCGATCGCCCGCTCGACCAACATTGACGCGCACTTGCACGTCCAGGGCATGCTCGCCGAACTGATCCAGCACACCGAGACCCTGCGCGCGGCAATCCGCGCCAGCGAGGCCGACGCCGCGATCAGCCCGGCCTCGGGGCTGATGACGCCGGCCGAGATGCCGCTGTGGACGGTGCGGATGGGCTTCCCGAAGATGTTTGTGCGCGCCTGCGAGATCATCCAGCTCCTCGGCGCCGGCGGCCTCGTCGCGGTGCCGTCCTATGCCGAGCTTGCGGGGCCGGCGGCCGCGGATGTCGAGACCTACGCGCAGGCCGCAAATGCCGACGCGCCGACGCGGGTCAAGCTGTTCCGCCTCGCCTTCGATGCCGCGGTGTCGTCGTTCTCGGGCCGCCAGCAGCTCTACGAGCGGTATTACTCGGGTGACCCGGTGCGGCTCGCCGGCGCGCTGTACGCGCTCTACGACAAGGACGCGCCGGTCGCCCGCATCCACCGGATGCTCGACGGGCTCGAAGGGCGGCCACGCGGGGAGTAGGCGGATGCGTCAGCCAGCCGGGAGCAGCGCCTCCGCCTCCGCCCACAGCCGCCGCACGACCTCGCCGGCCGGCTCGGGACGCGCCAACGCCGCGGCCTGGCCGGCCCACGCCTGCAGCCGGTGTACGTCGCCCGCGCGACCGCCCGCCTCGCGCATCGGCGTGGTCAGCCCGCGTTGCACCGGGTAGGGCGCCGGCGATGGCGCCTCGGGCTGCGCCGCGGCGCGGACGTAATCGGTGGCGATCGCCCGGCCGAGACGCCCGGAGAAACCGCGGGTCGGCATCGTCGCGTCGGGCTCCAGTTCGGCCAGCGCATCGGCCCAGGCCGGCTGTGTCGCCGCTTCCGGGCAGCGCAGCAAGGCGGTGCCGATCTGCACCGCGCTCGCGCCCAACGTCAGCGCCGCCGCCACGCCGCGCCCGTCGCCGATCCCGCCGGTGGCGACGATCGGCACCGACAACGTGTCGGCAAGCCGCGGCACCAGGGCAAACAGCCCGACCGCCTGCCGTTCGGCGGATTCGGCCTCGAAGGCGCCGCGATGGCCGCCGGCCTCGAAACCCTGCGCAACGATCGCGTCGGCGCCGGCCGCCACAGCGGCGCGCGCCTCGGCCAAAGTCGTCGCGCAGGCGAACCAGGCGATGCCGCGCGCCTTCAACGCCGCAACGACATTGTCCGAGAACAGCCCCATGATCGACGACACGACCCGTGGCCCCGCCGCCAGCAGCGCCTGGCATTGCGCCGCAAAATCGAGCGGCAGCACGTCGCCGGCCTCGGGCGGCACCGGCGGCCCCCATTGCCCGAGGAACTCGCGCACGCGCCGCTCATGCTCGGCGTCGCGCGCCGGTG
>DASYUS010000257.1:0-11364 GCA_036000945.1 Allostellaceae bacterium | reverse complement strand
GTCGGGTTTTACGGCGTCGATTTCGACACCGGCATGGCGCGGTTCCGCGAGGCCTACGACGCGATCAAGATCGGCCTCACCGAGGGCGAGCTGACCTATCACGGCAAATACTACGATTTCGACCACGTGCCGATCGTCATGAAGCCGGCGCAGCAGCCGTTCCCGGAATTGTGGTACGGCACCTCGCGGCCGGACAGCATCCCGTGGGCCGCCCAGGAGGGCGCCCATATCGTGACATTGCGCGACACCGCGGCGGCGCGCGCCATCATCGATCTCTACAAGTCGGAGTGGGCCAAGCTCGGTCGCAAGGCGGCGGACCTGCCGATGATGGGGATCAACCGCCACATCGTCATTGCCGATACCGAGAGGGAGGCGCGCGACATCGCCCGGCGCGGCTATCCGAGCTGGCGCGGCAACATGGAGCGGCTGTGGGCGAAATATAACGTGCCGTTCCCCCTCGGCGCGTCATTGCCGCGGGAATGGGACGCCCTGCAGGCGCACGGCCACGCGATCGCCGGCACGCCCGCGCAGGTGCGCGACTACATCGCCGAGGCCGCCGAGGCGTCGAGCGCTACCTATTTCGTCTGCGATTTTGCCTTCGGTTCGATCAGCCACGACGAGGCGATGCGCTCGGTCGAATTGTTCGCCTCGGAGATCATGCCGGGGTTTGCCTGAAACGGCGTTCGTAGGGTAGGTTGAGCGGCGCGAAACCCACCATCCGCGGGCGGGCATTACCGGTGGTGGGTTGCGCTCCGCTTAACCCACCCTACGGCTGTCCGGCGCCGTCGCAATCGCGGCAACCACGTTGCGCATGCTGTCGGCTTCGTCCAGCTGCGGCAGCAGAAGCTGGAGCCGTGCGACCTGCGCCGATGGCAAGGCGCGGGCCGCGCAATTGGCGAATTTTGCCGCGAGCGCGTCGATCGGCAGCGGGTTGTCGGGGCCCCGCCCCAATGCGGCACTGACCCGCTTGGCGATCACCCTCCCGTCATCGAAGGTGACGCGCACCTCGGCGCCGAGGGCCTCGCCGCCTTCGGGATGCGGCGCGGCATGGATGCGCCGCATCAGCGCTTGCGTCGCCGGGTCGCGGAACGCCTCGCCCTCGAAATCCTCGAGCACGATGCGGCCGCTCAAGAGCGCGCGCGCCAGGCAGTATTGCACGCTGAACTTGGCGTCGAGCCCCGATGGCGGGTCGGGCCGGTCGGTGTGGGCGAGGCGGCGCGGGTGGGTCCACGACTCGATCCGCGCGACCTTTTCCGGGGCAATTTTGTGCTCCGCCCGCAGCAGCAGCATCGCGTCGATCACCGGATGCGTGCTGCCGCAGCACGGGTGCTGCTTCGCCGCGAGGCCCGGGTTGAAGATGTCGTACGGGTTGCCCCAATCGGCGAGGATTTTCGCCGGGTCGTAGGTGCCGGCGCCGTTGAAGACTTCGAGAAAACCCTGCTTGTGTTCGAGCGCGGCCGGGTTGGCGGTGAACCCCTCGCGCGCCAGTTGTGCGGCGAAAAGGCCGCTGCGCGCGGTGTGCCCGACATGCAACGGCTTGGTCATCGTGCCGAAATTGGCCTTGATGCCGCTGGCCAGCGAGGCGGCGATCGCCAACGCCTGTGCGGTCGTCGCCCGGTCGAGCCCGTAGAGGCGGCAACAGGCCGCCGTCGCGCCGAAGACGCCCAGCGTCGCCGTCGGGTGCCAGCCCTTCTCGTAATGGTGGTGATGGACGCCCCGGCCGAGCCGCGTCTCGGTCTCAAACCCGGCGACATAGGCGGCGATGAAATCGCGCCCGGTGCAATCGAGCACCTCGCCGAGCGCGAAAAGCGCCGGCAGGATCGGCGCCGACGGGTGACCGCCCAAGGAATTGCTGACATCGTCGAAATCGAGCGCGTGCGCCGCGGTGCCGTTGACCAGCGCGGCATCGAGCGGTCCCGCGCGTCGGCTGCTGCCGAAAATCAGGCATTCGCCGCCGCCCGACGGCAACACCCGCCCGACGATCTGTGCGCACTCCTCGCCGGCGCCGGCCAGCGTCACCCCGACCGTGTCGAGGATCGCCAGTTTTGCCGAGCGCACCGCCTCGGCGGGCAGATCGGCATAAGCTATGGCCCCAAGCCGCTCGGCAATCCCGTCAATGATGGTCATTTATCGATAGTCCAAGACGACTGAGTGGTAGGGGTCGCAGCCGAGGCACGGGTTGCGCCCGCAGTGTGGCATCTATTGTTTTCGAGCTATTTGTTCGACAAGGCCGATGAGGTGTTCCATTCGGCCTTCCAGGCGCCCCACTCTTTCGTCCAGATGGCCCACTCTTTCATCCAGATGGCCAAACCGCTCCCCCAGCAGGGTCTCAACGCTATCGATGCGCGCCGCCATCTTCGCCTCGACGTCGCCAAGCTGGCTGGCATGGGTCGCGGCAAGGTTGTCGAATTGCGAGCGCACGTTGCGACGGTCGTTTTCGGCATTGTACTTCATCTCACGCAATTCGGCACGGATCGCCTGCATATGTTTCGCCAGCAGTTCAAGGTTGATTGGTTCGGCCATCTCGAAATGCCTCGGTAAATCACGCCACCTCGAAGAGACCGGCCGCGCCCATGCCGCCGCCGATGCACATCGTGCAGACGATGAGCTTGGCGCCGCGCCTTTTCCCCTCGATCAGCGCGTGGCCGACCATGCGGGCGCCCGACATGCCGTAGGGGTGGCCGATCGAGATCGCGCCGCCGTTCACGTTGAGCCGGTCGTGCGGGATGCCGAGCCGGTCGCGGCAATAGACCACCTGGCAAGCAAACGCTTCGTTCAATTCCCACAAATCGATGTCGTCGATCTTGAGGCCGTGCTGCGCCAACAGCTTGGGAACGGCGAAGACCGGGCCGATCCCCATCTCGTCCGGGGCGCAGCCGGCGACCGCGATGCCGCGGTAGATGCCGAGCGGGGCGAGGCCGCGGCGCGAGGCCTCGCTTTCCTCCATCAACACGGCGGCCGAGGCGCCGTCCGACAGCTGCGAGGCGTTGCCGGCCGTGATGAAGCGGCCCTCCTTGATGCGCTGCCCGTCCTTGAACACCGGCTTCAGGTTGGCGAGCCCCTCGAGATTGGTGTCGGGGCGGTTGCCCTCATCCTTCGCCAGTGTCACCGGCTTTTGCGAGGTTTCGCCGGTGGCGCGGTCGGTCGCCAGCATGACCGAGGGGAGGGGGACGATCTCGTCGTCGAAGCGACCGGCCTGCTGCGCCGCGGCCGTGCGCTGCTGCGAGCGCAGCGCGTATTCGTCCTGCGCCTCGCGCGACACGTGATAGCGCTCGGCGACGATCTCGGCGGTCTCGATCATCGTCATGTAGAGCGCCGGGATGCGGGCGACCAGCTCGGGGTCGTCGCCTCGGGTGCGCACCATCTTGTCGTTCTGCACCAGCGAGACCGACTCGACGCCGCCGCCGACCGCGATCTGCATGCCGTCATGCATGATCTCCTTGGCGGCTGTTGCGATCGCCATCATCCCCGACGAGCACTGCCGGTCGATCGACATCGCCGGCACGCTGTCCGGCAGCCCGGCGCGCAGCGCGGCTTGCCGCGCCACGTTGAAGCCCTGCGCCCCCTGCTGGATCGCCGCGCCGATGATCACGTCGTCGATCTCGGCCGGCGCGACGCCGGCGCGCCTCACCGCCTCGGCGATGGCATGCCCGGCCAGCGCCTGCGGCTGGGTGTCGTTGAAGGCGCCGCGATAGGCCCGCCCGATCGGCGTGCGCGCGGTGGAAACGATGACGGCCTGGCGCATGGCGTGCTCCTCGTGTCTGACGATGGCGAATTCTAGCGCGATCTCCGGTGCATGGCGAACCCGGCGACGCTGACGCTTTGCATCGCGTCTGCGGATTGCTAGAGTAAACCCGTGGGGCCGGCAGTCGCCCCGCCCTCCAAGACGGTCACCCGTCCAAGTGCTGCCGGACTTGCCGCGAGCGGCGAGAGGGGTGACCGGCGTGTGCAGCGAAATATCGGCGCTTCGACACGAGCGAGTGCGGTCCGCGCAGCGGACGGTGCCCGGTCTTCCTTGCCGTCGCCGCGACGCGGCCAACGCGCGACGGAGGACAGGCAATGTTCAATTCGATAGACGAGGCAAAGGGCGAGATCGTTCGCGGCGTGGCCCGGCTCTGCGCCGCCGCCGCCGTCACCGCGCCGAAATCGGGCGGCCAGCTGTTTCTGCGGGGCAAGCCGCTGTTCATCGAAACGGTGCTGATCGATGACCGCGACCGGCTGACGCGCCTTGCCGCGTGGATGCGGCAGCGCGGGCGCGAACGGCGGCAGGCGATCTGGTGGCGCGACGCGGCGCTCGCCGAGCGCGTCGACGGCGTGCTGTTCATCGGGCTCAAGGATTGGTACCCGCCGATCTACGATTGCGGTGCGTGCGGTTATGCGACCTGCGCCGAGTTCATCGAGGCGACCCGGCAGCGCCGCAAAGACAGCGACGCGTTCGAGTTCGGCGGGCCGCAATGTAATCTGCGCGACATCGATCTGGGGATCGCGGTCGGCTCGGCGGCCAAGGCCGCAAGCCTCTATGGCGTCGATACGCGCTGCCAGACGCGCATTGCCGTCGCCGCCCGCAAGCTCGGCTTCATCCAAGCCGAAATCAGCGTCGCGCTGGCGATGACGGTCAGCCACAAGAACCCCGGCTTTGATGCGCGCATGCCGACGACCGATTTCGACGCGGCGGAGGCGACGCCGGCGGCATCGACCGGAACGCTGCCGATCAAGACGCCGGACGGGCGCTGGCGGCACCGGCCCGATCTCGAACCCGAAGAATAGGCATGAACCCGTTTCTTGCCGTCCTGACGGCAAGCCTGCTGGCGCGCTTGTCCTACCAGATGGCGCGCAGTCCGGTGTTGCCGCGTTTCGCCGAGGAGCTCGGCGCCGCGCCGGAACTGATCGGCATGGTGGTGGCCGCTTCGACCATCACCGGCGTCGTGTTCAAGCTGCCGGCGGGGGCGCTGTCCGACCTGCTGGGGCGACGGCGGGTCATGCTGTTGGGGGCGGTCTTTTTTGCCGTACCGCCGTTTTTCTATCCGTTGGCGACCGACGCGGTCTCGCTGCTGGCGCTGCGTTTCGTCCATGGTTTCGCCACCGCCATTTTCGCGCCGGTGGCCTCGGCCTACGTCGCCGGCCTCGGCGATGTCGGGCGGGGTGCGCGGCTCGGCTGGTTCTCTTCGGCCGGCGATATCGGCGCCACCGCAGGGCCGCTGCTCGGCGGGCTGGTCCTCTACGCGACGGCGAGTTTCACGGCGAGCTATCTGCTCGTCGGGGTGCTCGGCGTCCTCGCGTTCGGGTTCGCGCTGGCGGTGCCGCAGACCGAGGCGGAAAAGACCTCGACGCCAAGATCGGTTGCCGGACAGGCGGCGGAATTCCGCGATGGGCTGCGCGATGTCGTGACGACCCCGGTCGTGCTGACCGCCGCGGCGGTCGAGGCGACGATGTATCTCGGCTTCGGGGCCTTCCTCGGATTTCTGCCACTCTATGCGGCAAGCGTCGGTCTCGACGACGCGGAGATCGCGGTGATCCTGGCCATCCAGCTGACGACGGCCCTGCTGGTCAAGCCGCTCGCCGGCAGGATCTCCGACCGGGTGGGGCGCAAGCCGGTAATCGTTCTCGGCCTGCTGGCTGCCGCAGCTTCCCTGCCGCTGATCTTTCGCGCGGCGAGTTTCGCCAGCCTGGCCGCGATTGTGCCGCTGCTCGGCCTCGGCGTTGCCGCGGTTACGCCGGCCACCAATGCCTTGATCGCCGACCTCGTCGCCGCGCGCCGCCTCGGCACCGGCATGGGCGTGTTCGGCACAATCTGGGATATCGGCGAGGCCGCCGGGCCGATCCTCGCCGGAGTGCTGATCGGACAAATCGGCTACGGGTTGGCGTTCGACGCGATCGCAGCAATCATGGCGGCGGTGGCGCTCGTCTTTGCCGTCCGGGTCCGCCTCGCCGCCGCGCCGGCACAACCACCGTAACGACGGCGGCATCTCTTGCCACGATGCCGCGAGTTATGGTGAGCGCGACAGGGATTAAACCTGTGACCCCACCCAAGTGAGGGGTGACTACGCGGCCCGGCTGGCGATCACCAGGCGGCGGCCGAGCGCCGCCAATGCCGCCTCGATCTGGTCGAGACGCGAGGCGTGGCGGCCATCGAACAGCCGCGACACCGAGCTCGCCGGCCAGCCGAGGCGGGCGGCGAGATCGCCTTTTTTGAGCCCCGCCTCGCGCATCGCCCGATAGACCTCGAGCTTCAACGCGGTCAGCGCCGGGAGCGCGACACAAGGCCGGCCGGCGGCATCCGATGGCGGCGGCACCGGCTCGTTATGCGCCATCGCCGCAAAGACGAATTCCTCGACCAGGTCGGCCGCCTGCGCCAGTGCGTCGTCATGGTCGCGGCCCTGGGTGTAGGCGTCGATATCGGGCAGATAGACCAAGAGCCCGTCGCCGTCCGGCGACAGCTCGACCGGCCAGACGCCGAGCGTGTCGCGCTCGCGCCGGCCGTGCCCGCCTCGTTGCGCTGCCATCCCGCCCTCCTAACGCAAATCGTCGAGCGTCAAACCGAGCTGCTTCAGGATCGCCAGCAAAAGCCCGGTGCCGAGTTCCCCCGAGCCGGTCGGGATATGGCTCTTGCGCTCGCCGCGGCGCACCTGAATGTGCCCGCCTTTGCCGCGCCGCGGCTCGAACGCGATATCGGTGCGGCGGCGCAATTTGCGGATCAACTCGTTGCTCGTCATACATGTAGATTAGCACTTCTGCGAAATCAACAGCTAGTGATAAATTCGCATAAGTGCGAAATTATACGAGATCGTGTAGCTGTCTGAGGGCCGGGCCGGGAGCAATCCCGCGCCGGCCTTTTGCATGCCTCCCAGCGGGCAGATCGCCTCTTGCTGGGCGGTGGCAACGAGGGGTTCTGCCGACAGTTCTGCCGTCGGCGCCCCGGGAAACTGGTGGGCGCGACAGGGATTGAACCTGTGACCCCACCCGTGTGAAGGGTGTGCTCTCCCGCTGAGCTACGCGCCCGCCTGGCTGCCCCCGGCTCGGGGCATTTAGGGGGCCGCTCCGGAGCCTGTCAAGGCGCGGGGACTGGACGGCGCCGGTGCCGCATGTCAGCATCCACGAATGGCGTCGCGGTCTGGCTTGCGCGCTGCCGCCGTGCGGCGCGGCTCCGTTGTCGGCGGTGCACGGGCGCCGGAGACCGACCGGATCAGCTGTAGCACTTAGCGACGCGACCCTTGCTCAACATTCGTCCGGAACTTGAGATATGTCGGTTGGGTTGTCCCGCTGGGGCTCGCCTTGCCTGCACCCGGCAACGGGGCAGCTTCCGCCAGGACGGGTTGGTTGCGATGCAGACCTTCGTTCGTATTGGCTTCTTGCCGGCGATAGCGGCCGCGCTGCTGGTTGTCGCCGGCGTGGCGACGGCGCGGGCCGCCGAGCCCGAGCGCATCCAGGCGCGGTTCGAGATCTTCAGCTTCGCCGGTTTCCACGTGCTGACCAACCGCACCAGGATCGAGGAAACGGCGGATCGCTACGCCATCGAGATGGACCTCGATAGCCGCGGACTCGCCAGCCTATTTGTCGATCTTACCAGCCGCTCGCGGGTCCATGGCGCCCTTGATGGCGGCGCCCCGCGTCCCGAGGCGTATCGCGCCGATGTCCTGCGCAATGGCGTCGATCGGCGGTATCGGGTCGACTACCGCGGCGACGGCACCGTCGCCAACATCTCGCCCAAGCCCGTATTCGGCTTGTCGCTGATTTCCGGGGTCGAGCGGATGCGCGCCACGGTCGACCAGCTGACGGCGTATTTTCTCCTGGAGCGCCAGCTCTCCCGCGGCGGTCGCTGTGCCCTGGTCGTTCCGGTGTTTGACGGCAGTGGTCTTTACAATCTGCGGTTCGCCGACATCAAAAAGGATACGCTTGCCGCCGACTCGCGCCAGAACTTCGCCGGTCCCGCGCAGCTCTGCGAAGTCGTACGCGAGGACATCGCCGCCAATCCGGACAGCAACGAAAGCACCTACCAACGTGGCCGGATCTGGTATGCCCGCGTCGCGCCAGGCGGGCGGATGGAGCCGGTGCGGCTGGAATATGATACCTTTTTTGGGGTTGTCAGAGGCTATCTGGCCGAGTGGCGCGGTCGCGGCGTCGATCTTCGCCTGATGGCGGAGTAGACGCGAAAAAGCGGGCGGCTTGGCGCTCTTATGACGCCGCGCTTGGCCGGGCGTGCAGGTCGTCGATGGCGTGCTTGATCCACAGCCAGGCGAAAGCCGTCAGCACAAAGACGCCGACGCCGCCGACGACCAGGGTAGCCAGAGCGATCGTCAGCAACCGCTCGGCGACGGCCTGCAGGGCAAGAGCGGCCAGATTGCTGATGGCACCGACGATCAGGGGGGGTATCGTCATCCAGTCCATACAAATATCATCGCCCGAGAGCGTAAAGAATTCCTTTTGCCCAGCGACGGCAGGGTGGCGAGCTGAAGAGCCGGTCGAGGCGCGCCGCTGGACGGCGCCGGCCCGGCGTGACAGCATCCGGAAATGCCCCTTGCGGTTCGGTTCACGCTACCGCCGATTGGTGCGCTGCTGCTGCTTGCCGGCGGCGCGTTGGCGCAGCCGGCCTCGCCGACCGATCGGATCACGATGCGCTTCGAGGGGTTCGGCCCCGCCGGTCTGCACGTGCTGACCAGCCGCACGAAGATCGAGACCGGCGCCAACCGCTACGCGATCACCTCTGAGCTGACGACCCGCGGTCTCGCCAGCGTCGTCGTCGACCTGAACGGTCATTCCGAGGTTCGCGGGCGGCTGACAGGTTCTGCCGTGTCCCCAGAGGTGTATCGCGAGGAGAGGCGGCGCAATGGCGAGGTGCGCCGCAGCCGCGTCGACTATCCGCCCGATGGTGCGGTGATCGGCACCTCGACCCCGCCGCCGCCCGAACCGGTCGCGGCGACGGCACAGCGCGGCACCGTCGACAACCTGACCGCCTATTTTATGGTCGAGCGCCAACTCGGGCGCCTCGGGCATTGCGGGGGTGCGATTCCGGTGTTCGACGGCCGCCACCGCTTCGATCTCTATTTCGCCAATATTGGGCGTAAGGCGCTGTCGCCGGAAGGCGGTCAGCAGTTCAGCGGCTCGACGTTAGGCTGTCGGATGAACCGCGTGGAAATCGCCGGTTTCGGGCCGGAGACGGGCGAGGGCGTGCAAAGCGGCATGATCTGGTACGCCGCACTGCTGCCGGGCGATCTGATGCTCCCGGTTCGCATGGAAATCGTTTCCGACATCGGCGTCGTCAATGCCTACCTCGCCGAGCTGCACGGGCGCGGCGTCGATCTCAAGCTGATGGAGTGAGGCCGAGCCGCTCCAGCGTCATCGGCAGCTCGGCGAAACCGTCGAGCACCACGGCGGCGCCGAGCGTCTCCGGGGCGACTCGCGCGTAGCCGTAGCGCATCAGGATTAGCGGCACCGCCGCGGCGTGCGCGACGGCCGCATCGTTTTCGCTGTCGCCGATCATCACTGCGCGCTGCGCGCTGCCGCCGAGTTCGTCGATCAGGCCGAGCAGGTGGCCCGGGTCGGGCTTCCGCATCGTATAGCGGTCGCCGCCGGCAACGCCGTCGAACAGCCCCGTCATGTCGAGCCCGGCGAGCACCGTCAGCGTCGCCTGTTGCGGCTTGTTGGTGCACACCGCGCTGCGATAGCCGCGGCGACGCAACTCCAGCAGCGTCTCGCGCACGCCGGGATAGGGCCGCGTCAGATTCGTCGCATTTTCCTCGTAGAGCGCGATGTAGCGCGGCAGCGATTCGCTCGCTTCGGACGCGGTGCCGCCGCGCGCGGCGAAGCCGCGGGCGACCAGCGTCGGCACGCCGTCGCCGACCATCGGCGCGACTTCGGCGAAAGACAGCGGCGCGTAGCCGCTCTCGCCCAGCACCAGGTTCAGGGCCTCGGTCAAATCGGGCACGCTGTCGACCAGCGTGCCGTCGAGGTCGAAGACCAACAGAAGATCCGCCATAGGATCGACTTTGCCCTCTCCCGGTCATATTCCGCAATAAACTGTGTGTTGGCAGGAGGGCGGGCGCATGCAACCCTTTGCCGCGTGATCGCGTTCCGTTCGCTGGGGATCTTGGGCGAGCCGTCTGATGAGCCGATCTCGATTCGTCGCCGTCATCCTCGCCGCCGGCGAGGGCACCCGCCTCAAATCGGCCCGCCCCAAGGTGCTGCACGAGATTGCCGGGGTGCCGATGATCCGGCATGTCGTCGCCGCGGTACAGCCGCTCAATCCGGCGGCAATAATCGTCGTCGTCGGTGACGGCATGGAGAGGGTCGCTCGCGCGGTCGCGCCGGCGCCGACCGTCGTTCAGTCTCTGCCGCGCGGCACCGGCGACGCGGTGCGCGCAGCGCGCCCGCTGTTGGCGAAGATTCTCGATGGCGGCGACATTGCCGATGTTCTCGTGTTGTACGGCGACACGCCGCTGCTGCGCACGGAAACGATTGCCGCACTGCTCGCCGCGCGGTGGCGCACTCCGGGCGCCGCGGTCGCTGTTGCCGGGATGCGGCCGGTCGATCCGACGCCTTACGGTCGCCTTGTGCTCGATGGCGACGGCGCGCTGCTGCGCATCGTCGAGGCCAAGGACGCCGATGCCGAAGTGCAGGCAATCCGCCTCTGCAATGGCGGCATCATGGCGATCGACGCGCACCGGGCCTTCGATCTGGTGGACCGAATCGGCAACAACAACGCCAAGCAAGAATTCTACCTGACCGATATCGTCGCGCTCGCCCGCGGGCGGGGCCTCGCGTCACGCGTCGCCGAGTTGCCGGCGGAGGAGCTGTTGGGGGTCAATACCCGCGCCGAGCTGGCCGCCGCCGAGGCGCTGATGCAGGACCGGTTGCGCCGCCGCGCGATGGACAATGGCGCCACCCTCGTCGCGCCCGAGACCGTGTTCCTCGCCGCCGACACGAGCCTCGGGCGCGATGTCGTGGTCGAGCCCAACGTCGTCTTCGGCGCCGGCGTCACCATCGCCGACAATGTGCTGATCCGCTCATTCTCGCACATCGAAGGCGCCGATATCGCCTCGGGCGCGATCGTCGGCCCGTTTGCCCGGCTGCGGCCCGGCGCGGTGCTCGAAGCCGATGTCCATGTCGGCAATTTTGTCGAGGTCAAGGCATCGCGGCTCGGCGCCGGCGTCAAGGCGAGCCACCTCTCCTATCTCGGCGACAGCGACATCGGCGCCGGCACCAACATCGGCGCCGGCACGATCACCTGCAATTACGATGGCCTCAACAAGTGGCGCACGGTGATCGGCGAGCACGCCTTCATCGGCTCCAACACCGCGTTGGTCGCGCCGGTAACGGTCGGCGACGGCGCCTATGTCGCCACCGGCAGCGTCGTCACCGCGGATGTGC
>DASYUS010000256.1:0-2161 GCA_036000945.1 Allostellaceae bacterium | reverse complement strand
TCGCCGGCGCGATCGCGCTCGACATCGGCGCCTCGACCGGCGGCTTCACCGACGTGCTGCTGGCGCGAGGCGCCGCTCGGGTCCATGCCGTCGATGTCGGGCGCGGGCAACTCGCCTGGAAATTGCGCCAGGATCCGCGCGTCGTCGTCCACGAAGGCACCAACGCCCGTTATCTGGCCCGCGCCGCCATCCCCGAGCCGGTCGATCTGATCACCTGCGATGCAAGCTTCATCGGCCTTGCAACGCTGCTGCCGGCGCCGCTCGCACTGGCCGCCGAAGCGGCCGCGCTCGCCGCGCTGATCAAACCGCAATTCGAGGCCGGCCCGACGGAGGTCGGCAAGGGCGGCGTCGTGCGCGACCCCGCCATTCACCAGGCCGTCTGCGATCGGGTCGCCGCCTGGATCGGAACGCAGCCCGGCTGGACCGTGATCGGCGTCGCCGAGAGCCCGATCCAGGGCCCCGCCGGCAACCGCGAATTCCTGATTTACGCTCGAAAGGGCGACTGATGACGGCGTCCGGTCCTGCCTTTCCGGGGTTTCGCCCTGCGGCGCTGACCTTCTTCAGAGGACTGCGCGACCACAACGACCCCGACTGGTTCAAGCCGCGCAAAGCGATCTACGACAACGAGGTGCTGGCGCCGATGCGCCAGCTGGTCGGTGCGGTCGCGGCGGCGCTGGAAGAGGCCGGGTTGCCGCTGAAGGGCGATCCGCAGCGCGCAATCTTTCGGATCTACCGGGACGTCCGCTTCTCGCCCGACAAGCGGCTCTACAAGACACATGCCGGCGCGGTGCTGACGCGCTCCGGCGGGAAGCGCGACCCCGGCCTCCTCTACCTCCATTTCGAGCCGGGAGACTCGATGGTGGCGGCCGGGTTCTGGCATCCCGAGCCGCCGCTTCTCGCGCGCTTGCGGCGGGCGATCCTTGACGATCCCGACGGCTTCCTGGCGATGACCGCCGGGCTCGCCGCGCATGACCACCCGCTCGGCAGCGACCAGCGGCTCAGTCGCCCGCCGCGCGGCTTCGAGGCAGCGAAGGGCACCCCGATCGCCGATTACGTGTGCTGGAAATCGTTCACCGCGCACGCCGCGCTCGGCGACGACGAGATGCGGTCGCCGGCGCTGGTCGACCGCATCCTCGGCTTCGCCCGCACCGTCTGGCCGCTGCTCGAATGGGGCTGGGCCGCCGCCGACGATGCCGTGCCGCCCCCGCTCGTCATCCGCACGCCGCCGCGCGGGCTGCCGAAACCCGATTTCTAGCGGAGTGAAGGCGGGATCCCGGCGGCGTTTTTGCCTTTCTTGCCGGGTCGAATTAGCGGAGTATCGGGAGCCTCATCCGAACCCGGAGGATAGCGATGGCAAACCCGATTTCCGATACGCCAGAGGCCCCCGCCACGGCGGTATCACCCCGCGGCATCAACCATCTGGTGCTCAATGTTCGCGATATCGAGGAGTCGCACAAGTTCTGGACCGAGATCGTCGGCCTGACCCAGGTTGCCGCGCTGCGGCCGCGCGAGGGCGGCCCGCCGCTCCCCAAGATGCGCTTCTACAGCGCCGACCATGACGGCAAGCTGACGCACCACGACGTCGCTCTCGTCGAGAGCCCGAACGTGCCGCCGCCGCAGCAATGGGTGCTGGCCGACGGCAGCGTCGCGATCAACCACGTCGCGCTGACCATGCCGAGCCGCGAAGCCTGGCAAAAGCAGCTGGCCTTCCTGCAAAGCCGCGGGGTCAAGTTCAACTGGCGCGTCAACCACGGCGTGACGCACAGCGTCTACATCAACGACCCGAACGGCTATGGCGTCGAATTCCTCTACGAGTTGCCGCGCGAGATGTGGGAAAACGACATCCAGGGCGCGATCGATTTCCTCGAGAACCTGCCGACCGAGGGGCCGGAAGCCCTCGTCGACCGCACCGACAGCCCGTCCTTCGGGCAGAAGGCGCCCGCCCCCGCTCCGGCGGAATAGCCTGAACAGCCCCTCTCCCGCATCGCGGGAGAGGGAGGGGCCCAGCCCAAAGGGCTGGGAGGAAGAGGGTAATGCTGTCCAGGCGCTGACTCGCCCCCTCACTCCAACCCTCTCCCCCGGTGGGGGAGAGGGAGTAAGTATGGCTTGAGGACTCGGCCGGCTCAGGCCTCGGCGTGACCCGGCGGGGCTTTCTCGTCCT
>DASYUS010000255.1:0-4566 GCA_036000945.1 Allostellaceae bacterium | reverse complement strand
ACCCCACTGAGGGAGAGGGTTGCCCAGGGTTGGCGAGGCAACGCCGAGCCTTACCCGGAGCTGGGTGAGGGGGATCGTCGCCGCCAGCAAGAGGTCCCGGCTCACGGCGGCGGGCGCGTCGCCGCGACCTTCTCATCGTCGCGCAAGGGGCGGGCCTCGTCGACCAGCATGATCGGGATGCCGTCGCGGATCGGGTAGGCCAGCCCCGCTTCCTCGCTGACCAGCTCCTGCGCCGTGCGGTCGTAGCGCAGCGGCGCCTTGGTCAGCGGGCAGACCAGGATTTCGAGAAGCTTCGGGTCGATCTCGGAGGGTTCCTCCATCGCCATCTCCTGGACCGCTGAGGCGCGCTCAGTGGCGGGTGCCGCCGGTATCCTCGGTCGTCGGCTTCAGCGCGGCCATTTCGACCAGCGTCGTCAAGAGCTCGGCCCGCGCGTCGGGGTCGGCGGCTTCAAGCAGCGCCTGCTTCTCGCTCGGCGCAAACGGGCAGGCCATCGCCAGCGAGGTGACGAGATACTCGCCCGGCGCCTTGTCGATCGCTTCCCAATCGGCCGAGATCTGGCGCGCCGAGAAGAAACTCCTGAGACCGCGGACGAGGCGCTCGCGGTCGAAGCCGGCCCGGCCCGGGCGGTCGCGGTCGTGCGCGAAGGGCCGCCAGTCGGGGACGACGCGGCGATAGCCGGACAACAGCGGCAGCTCCTCGCGGATGCGGAACCGCGAGACGCCGGTCAGCGTGATCAGGAAACGCCCGTCATTGGTCTCGCTGAACGAGGTGATGCGACCGGCACAGCCGACCGGGTAGATCGGCGGGTTCATATCGTCGCTGTTGGGGCCGCCGAGCGCGGGGTCGTTTGGCTGGACCATGCCGATCAGGCGCTCGCCGCCCAGCGCGTCGCGCGTCATCGCTAGATAGCGCGGCTCGAAGATGTTCAGGGGGAGGCGGCCGTGCGGCAACAGCAGCACCCCGGCAAGCGGAAAGATCGCCAGGATTTCGGGAAGCGCGCTCCGCTCGCCGGCCCCTGGCTGGTCCCCTCCGGGCTGGTCGCTCATGCCGCGCCGGTCCCCATGACACACTCCCTCAAGAAAACATCAGCGCCGACAAGCGCCGGCGGGCGCTCAAGGTCAGTGGGTCGGTCGGTCCCATGACCTCGAAAAACTTGACCAGCTGCCGTCGCGCCGCCTGGTCGTCCCACTCGCGGGCGCGCTTGTAGAGGGTCAGCAGCTCATCGATCGCCTCCTCGCGGTCGCCGGCGCCGAACAGCGCGGTCGCCAGTTCGAGGCGCGCCTCGTGGTCGTCCGCGTTGTGTGCGATCCGGGCGCGCAGCTTGCCGAGCGAACCTTTTGCCTTCTCAGCCTGCTCGGCGAGTTCGAGCGCCGAATGGGCCGCGACGATCTCGGCGTGCCGGGCGACCTCCGGCGTCGCCTGGGCCAGCACCTGCCGCGCCCGGTCGGCCTCGCCGCGAGCGATATGCGCGCGGGCCAGCCCGGCCAGCGCCTCGGCGTTGTCCGGCTCGCGCTGCAGGATCTGCGAATAGACCCCCGCCGCGCTGGCATGGTCGCCGATCTGCGCAGCATCCTTGGCCATCGTCATCGCCTGCTCGATCGGCGAGGGGCCGCTTGGGCCGCCGAGACGCTGGACGAATTGCTTGACCTGGCTTTCCGGCAGGGCGCCGACAAAGCCGTCGACAGGCCTGCCCTCCTTGAAGGCATAGACTGCCGGGATCGACTGGATGCGCATCTGCTGCGCGATCTCGGGGTTGTCGTCGATATTGAGCTTGACCATGCGCACCGCGCCATTGGCCGCGCGCACGACCTTTTCGAGGATTGGTCCGAGCTGCTTGCAGGGCCCGCACCACGGCGCCCAGAAATCGACGATGACCGGCTGGTCGAACGAGGCATCGACGACCTCGGCCATGAAGTTTGCCGTGGTCACATCCATGACCGGCGCCGCGCCGGCGGCGCCGCCGCCGCCGATCAAAGGTTCATTCGCCATGCGGTATTCTCCTCGCGGATACAATGCGAAACATGGCGGTAGCGGCGGGCAATGACAAGCACTGCCGCGGCGGTCGCGTCGGCGTTTGCATCACGCGCATTTCAGCCCTTTGCCGCGGACATGACCGCGTCGAGATCGACGATGCGCGGGCGGTGGCCGCATTCCGCGATGAAGCGCAACAGGTCGGCGGGCGAGATCGCCGTGGTGCGGTCGTTTTCAAGCGGGTGATAGTTGAGCGGGTCGTGGTCGAGCATCATCCGGTCGAGGACGACCTCGACCCGGCGGGCGGCGTCGTTGACGAGCGCAAACGGCGTCACGCTGCCCGGCCGCACGCCGAGCACGGCGTGGAGCAGTTCGGCGCTGCCGAACGAAAAGCGCGGCGCGTCGAGCGCGATAGCGAGACGCTTCAGGTCGATCGCCCGCTCCTCGAGCGCGACGAGCAGCCACAACCCGGCCTTCTTGTCTTTGAGGAAGAGACTCTTGCAATGCCCGCCCGGCAGCCGGCCGCGCAACGCCACCGCCTCGGCGACGGTAAAGACGGGCGGGTGGCTGTAGGTGCGATGGGCGATGCCGAGCGCATCGAGCCGGGCGAACAGCTGGTCGCGGGTGAAGGGCGGCGCCATCGCCACACGATGCGGCGGTGCGCACCGCCGTGCAAGGCCTTGGCGGTCGCAAATCCTTGCAGACCCCCTCCCCGGTTATGATATGGATCGGGCGGATGCGGGCGTAGCTCAGGGGTAGAGCACAACCTTGCCAAGGTTGGGGTCGTGGGTTCGAATCCCATCGCCCGCTCCATAAAATCATATGCTTACGGTAGGAATGCGAGACGGCGCGCGAGCTAGGGCGTTGCCGAGATGGGTGGGACCAACTCCGGGCGTCTCGCCAATGCCTTAGCGGGACATCACACCTCGGGCATTGTGGAGATCCAGAAGTCGGCGATTAGCGCGGCTCTCGGCACCGGCATCGAGGGCGGCGTCTGGACGCAGACAAAGGGATGCGGTCGCCCGCCGTAGCGCGCCGACCACGCCGCCGCTATGCCGGGAAACGCGGCAATGTCGTCGACGAAATATTGCGCGCGCAACAGCCGGTCCATGCTTGTTCCGGCGGCTTGGCACAGCGCCTCGGCATAGGCGTAGACGGTTGCCGCCTGACTGAAACCGGCATGGGCGAGCCCGGCAAATCGCGGCGACACGCGATTCTCGACGATATGGCCGTCGCGGCCGATCGCGATCAGCCCCGACGGCAGCAGGAATTCACCGACCCTTATGCATGGGCCGAACGCGGCCATGCCCGGAAGATCGGCGTCTACGACCTCTTTTCGGCGTGATGCGCCATGGGTCAACGCGATCAGGTTGATCTCGATGATGCCTCCGACCGTCGCAAAGGATTTCGTCGGCACCACGGTGACCGCACAGGGGATCCCGGCGTAATACGCGTTCCACACATCGAGACAGTCCGGCATGTCGGCCAGGTCGGCGAGGTAGATCTGCGCCTTCACCGACTGTTCCAGCGAGGAACCGGCCGCCTCAAGTGCCGGTTTGAGTTTTTCCAGGATCAGAAATTCGGTCTGCTTGCGGATTGGTATGCCGGCCCAGGCGGCATGGTCCGGAACCACCGCCCGCGGGTCGAGACCGGTCCCGGGGTTGTGTGCCATCTGGCCGGCGACGAAGACGAAATCGTTGCAGACGACGGCCGGCACAAACCCCGAAGTCGGCGCCGAGGCAACGCCCGGCGGGTGGATCTTGCGGATCTCGTATCCCGCCTCCGGCATGACCGCGATCAGCGATGTCGAGATCGTCGCGTCGGCGGCGAAGCAGCGCTCGATCACGACGGACGTGCTCGGCGGGATGTAGGCGGCAAAGGAATCGTGCCGGGCGAGGTGATAGGCGGCAACCGCCCGCGGGTTTGGGTAATACTGGTCGAGCCGAATGCTGTGCGCGAAATCGGTGCCGAATTCGCCGAGCAGGTCGCGCATCCGCCGGAAAATGAAATCGGCCTCTCGGTGGCTCCGGTGGAGAGGCCCGAACAGCGGGAAGCCGGGTGGACCCGAAACCGAGTCGTCGATCTTGCCGGTCTGCCAGTCAAAGGCCTCGTGACCGGTCAGGAAGATCCAGGGCCCGGCCTTCACCGCGCAGGCGTATGACGCTGGTGTCCCCGCCAGGTTTGTGACCGATCTGACGTCCATGGGCATCCCCAACTCGCTGGCCTGCCGGCTCGGCCGAAGGCATTTTCAGCCGCCCATGAGGCCTCCATCGGCGAAGATCCGCAAGCTGTCATCACCATCGCATTTGCTGGCGCGGTTACGAGGGCAAAGGACTGCGCCGGTTGAGCCCTCCGAGCTTGAAGTCAAGGCTCCGGCAGTGGCTTATTGAGGCGCACAATGTGGTCCGCGCGGTGAGCCCTTCGATGCACCTCCAGCCTTCCTCCCGGCAGCAGAAGTTGATCGCCATCGCCCGCCGTGTCGCCCGCGAGCGCTTCGTCCCGCGCGCCGACGGCCACGACCGCGATGCCTCCTTTCCGTTCGACGACTACGCCGACCTCCGCACCGAGGGGCTCCTCGGGCTATGCGTGCCCGA
>DASYUS010000254.1:0-2786 GCA_036000945.1 Allostellaceae bacterium | reverse complement strand
CGTGTTCACCCGCTCATTGACCGCCGGCCCGCCGGTGCTGTGGTGTCAGGCCTGTCTCGCGGGCGGCACGGCACGCGCGATCGTCGTCAATTCCGGCAACGCCAACGTCTTCACCGGACCGGCCGGGTGGCAGGTCGTCGAGCGGACGGCGGCGGCGGCGGCGCGGCTGTTCGGCTGCGCGCCTGGCGAGGTGTTCATCGCGTCGACCGGCGTCATCGGCGAGCCGCCGCCTGCCGACAAGCTCGTCGATGCCCTGCCCGCGGTCGCCAAGCTGCTGGCGGCCGAGGCGTGGGAGCCGGCGGCGCGCGCGATCATGACCACCGACACCTTCCCCAAGGGCGCCACCGCCACCGCGACGATCGCGGGCACGAGCGTCAGGGTCAACGGCTTCTGCAAGGGTTCGGGCATGATCGCCCCGGACATGGCGACGATGCTTTGCTATCTCTTCACCGACGCGGCACTGCCGGCGAGCGTGCTGCAGCCGCTCTTAGTCGCGGCCAACGAGCGCTCGCTCAATTGCGTGACCGTCGACGGCGACACCTCGACCAGCGACACGGTCTTGCTGTGCGCGACGCAAGAGGCGCGCCACTCCGCGATAACCGACCCCGCCGACCCGCGTCTCGGCGATTTCCGCCGCGCCTTGGCCGCGGTGATGACCGACCTCGCCCAGCAGATCGCGCGCGACGGCGAGGGCGCCGAGAAGTTCGTCACGATCGACGTGACCGGCGCCGAAGACGACCGGGCGGCCCGCCGCATCGGCCTGTCGATCGCCAATTCGCCCTTGGTCAAGACGGCGCTCGCCGCGGGCGATGCCAACTGGGGCCGCATCGTCATGGCCGTCGGCAAGGCCGGCGAAAAGGCCGATCGCAACCTTCTGTCGATCGCCGCCGGCGGGATCGAGATCGCCCGGCAGGGCGGCCCGATGCCGGGCTATGACGAGACGCCGGTCGCCGAACACATGAAAGGCCGCAACATCAAGCTCGCCGTCGATATCGGGATCGGAAGCGGCCGGGCGACGGTGTGGACCTGCGACCTGACGCACGGCTATGTCGACATCAACGGCAGCTACCGCAGCTGACCCCCTTGTTGCGCCCTTCGAGACGGCCGCTTCGCGGCCTCCTCGCAGCGTGCGGCGAATGCGCCCGCAGCGCCGCCGCGCGTGGTTCGAGACGGGCTCCGGCTTCGCCGGAGCCCTCCTCACCATGACGTAGGCCTATGATGGCATTAAGAAAGAACGTCATCCTGAGGTGCCGCGCGAAGCGCGGCCTCGAAGGACGCGCAGCCTCGATCCAGCGGTCAGCCGAAGACTCACAGACTCTCAGGGTGATGGATTTCTGTGATGCCATTGGCGACAAAGCATCATCCTGAGGAAGGCCAGCAGGGCGTGTCTCGAAGGACGCTCGACTCCGATGCAGCCCCGATCTCGCGGCCGATCGTCCTCGTCGCGGCGGTGGCGCTGGTCGATGCCGACGGCAGGGTGCTGCTGGCCGAGCGCCCGGCGGGCAAGCATCTCGCCGGGCTGTGGGAGTTTCCTGGCGGCAAGGTCGATGCGGGGGAGACGCCCGAAGCCGCGCTCATCCGCGAGCTGGCCGAGGAACTCGGCATCGACGTGCACGAGACCTGCCTCGCGCCGTTCACCTTTGCCTCGCACAGCTACCCCGGTTTCCACCTGCTGATGCCCCTATACATCTGCCGCAAATGGTCGGGGATCGTCAGCGCGCGCGAGGGCCAGCGCCTTGCCTGGGTGCGCCCGGCGCGGCTCGGCGATTACCCGATGCCGCCCGCCGACAAGCCGCTCGTCGCGATGCTGCGCGACCTGTTGTAGGGCTCGTCATTGCGAGGAGCGCAGCGACGAAGCAATCTCGCGCCGCGAGCCCTGACCGTCGAGATTGCTTCGCTGCGCTCGCAATGACAGGAATTGGCAATGGCTACCAATAGCGCGCCGATCGTCACTGCCGACAGCATCACCCGGGTTGCCGAGGCGGAAGCGCGCGGCGCCGTCGTCGTCAATGCCTCGCATGGCGGTGTTTACGCTGCCTATCTCGCGGCGAAGCTTGGCGCCGCCGGGGCGATCTTCAACGACGCCGGCGTCGGGCGCGACCGCGCCGGGATCGGCGGGCTCGATTATCTCCAGGCGCTCGGCATCGCCGCGGCGACGGTCGGCCACGACACGGCGCGGATCGGCGACGGCGCCGACATGCCGGCGCGCGGCGTCATCACGCACGCCAATCCGCTCGCCGCCGCGCTCGGCGTTCGCGCGGGGATGGCGTGCCGCGCCGCCGCCGCTGCGCTGGCGGCGGCCGAGCCGACTCGCCGCGCGCCGCCGGAGGCGCTCGAAGGCGCCTTTCTGGTGGAGAGCGCGACGCCGCAGGTCTGGGCGCTCGATTCCGCCTCGCTGGTCGCGCCCGAGCATCGTGAGGCGATCGTCCTGACCGGCTCGCACGGCGGTCTTCTAGGCGGGCGGCCGGAGACCGCGCTCAAATACGATGTGCGGGCGGCGTTCTACAACGATGCCGGGATCGGCGTCGACGAGGCCGGCGTGTCGCGCCTGCCGGCGCTCGACGCGCGCGGCATCGCCGCCGCGACGGTGTCGGCCGACAGCGCGCGGATCGGCGACGCGCGCTCGACCTACGAGGACGGTGTACTGTCGCGGGTCAATGCCCGTGCCGCCGCGCTCGGCCTCGCGCCGGGAATGACCGCGCGCGAGGCCGTCGGCATACTCCGGCGCGCGTTCACGGGCTGAGCTAGGCCCCTCACCCCAACCCTCTCCCCGCACGCGGGGAGAG